>CANEGK010000008.1 GCA_947427035.1 uncultured Clostridium sp. | reverse complement strand
CATCAAAACGGCCAGAATCAGGGCTAATTTACGTTTCATCCGGTTTTCTCCTCATCAATCGCTGGTGAAAAATGACCTGTTACCAGGTAAACGGCGTCTGCGCCCAAATGGCGACGCAGTCGGAATCGTCCTCACAGATGTTGACAATGCGGTGCGGCAGGGTGCTTTCAAAATAAATACTGTCCCCCGGCAGCATTTCATACTCGCCCTCGCTCGTCACGATACGCAGGCGGCCCGACAGCAGAAAGCCGCACTCCGCCCCCTCGTGCACCGCCATACAGCCGTGTTCGTCACGGCTCTTTTTAAAAAGCACTTTGTACATTTCAATCTGGCGGTCGGGGTTGAGCGTCAAAAGATGATATTCGTTGCCGGTGCCGCTGACCACGCGGTGCGCGCCGGCACGAATGAGCGACACCCGCTCGCGGGGCGTCTCCTCGTCCAGAAAATAGGATATGTTTTCGTCCAACGCCTTGGCAATTTTAGCAAACAGCAAAATAGACGGCACCGTGGTATTGCGCTCTATCTGGCTGATCATGCCCGGGCTGACGCCGGCCTTTTCAGCCAGTGCAGCAATGCTCATTCCCTTTTCTTTTCGGGTTTTCCTGAGCTTTTCGCCCAGCTTGATCTCCATGCCTCTGACTCCTTTCGCCGCGAAGTTCCGACTGGCTGCCAAAGTCGTTTCTGACCTATATTATAGATTAACTCTAAAAGGCTTTGAAATCAATACTTTTTTCAATTTTCGGCTTCCCCTCC
Source organism: uncultured Clostridium sp. (assembly GCA_947427035.1). Classification (GTDB taxonomy): domain Bacteria; phylum Bacillota; class Clostridia; order Oscillospirales; family Butyricicoccaceae; genus Ventrousia. The sequence goes on along the minus strand of CANEGK010000008.1, from coordinate 57,992 downwards.
GCATGAGCCGGCCTGCCCGTCCGGCCGCGCCTGGATAAATATGACATCTTCGGTTCTTTTTACTATTTTCTCGCTGTGTTTTACAGATTTTCCATTGTGTTCGCTGTGAATACTGCACAATTTTCTTCCCCATCGTTCATATAGAATTCAAGAATAAACCTTCTTTGTATTGACTTTTTCCGATGGGTTGTTAAAATTAGATTGAGCTTTTATGAAGTCTGGCTCTGCCAAAACAAAAGGAGGAACTATGATGAAAAGACTGCTTTCCCTGCTCTTAGCTCTATCCATGCTTTTCGCGCTGGCTGCCTGCGGCACCGGCACAGGAGACACCCCGGGCAATACCGACGACAATTCTGCGGCTGACGACAACAACACGCCGGACGACAGCCAGACCCCCAGCACCCCTACCGACAATGTCGTGCGCATGGGCCGCGATATGGCCAGCACCGGCAACCTCAATTCGCTTCTGACCACCTACAACAATATTTTTGAGGTTTCCGACTGCGTGTTTGATCAGCTTATTTCCAAAGACCCCTACACCCTCGAGCTCAAGCCCAATCTTCTGACCGACTTCCCCACCATTGAAAACGACGGGACCCTGTTCACCTTCGAGCTCAAGCAGGGCGTCAAGTTCCACGACGGCACCGAACTGACTTCCAAAGACGTACAGTACACCTTCTCGCGCTTCTTTGACCCCGACTACGGCAACCTGAACGGCTGGATGGCCAATATGATCAAAGGCTCGCAGGCCATGATGGACAGCGAATCCAACGGCAAGCTCGACCTGCTGGAGTCCTTTGTCATCATCGACGACTATCATTTCTCCATCGAATTGGAATACGGCTACACTGCCTTCCTGGCCGTTCTGGCCGTCGCCCCGCTCAACATCGTCCCGATGGACGCGTGCGAAGCTGCCGGCGACCGCTGGGGCATCGACACCCTGATTGGCACCGGCCCGTTTAAGCTGGAATCCTTTAACCCCAACAACGAAATCGTCCTCGTCCGCAATGACGATTACCACGGCGAAAAGACCAAGCTGGACGGCGTCGAAATCCTCAATATGGACGCCAACACCGCTCTCATCGAGTGGGAGGCCGGCACCATTGACGTCACCAGCGTCGACGTTTCGCTGGTTGACGGCTATCTCGACAATCCCGACTACGCCGACAACGTACTGTTCACCGAGTACGTCGGCGTCCACTGCCTGAGCTTCAACCAGGCCATGAAGCCCTTTGACGACCAGCGCGTGCGTCTGGCTGTCGGCCTGGCCACCGATATCAAGGGCCTGTGCGACGGCTACTTCAAAGGCCACATCCGCCCGGCCAAGTCCCTCATCCCGCAGGGCGTCGCCGGCTATGATGACAGCCTGCCCGAGCTGGAGTACAACCCCGAGCGCGCCAAAGAGCTGCTGGCCGAAGCCGGTTATCCCGACGGCATCAGCATCACCGCCACGGTGACCGACACCTCGTCCTGGGATAAAATCTACCAGGTCTTCCAGGAGCAGTACAAGCTGGCCAACATCGACCTGCAAATTGAAAAGGTTGACGCCGCCGGCTGGTTCGACAAGCGCTCGACCGGCAACGTCCAGTATTTCATGATGAACTGGTACGCCGACTTCCTTGACCCCGACAACTTCCTGTACAGCCTGTTCCACAGCTCGGTCGCCACCTTCTTCTCCAACGGCATGGTCGACCCCGAGTGGGACGCCAAGCTGGATGCCGGCCGTCTGATCACCGATCTTGACGAAAAGCAGACCTATTACGCCGATCTGGAAAAATGGCTGACCCGTGAGCAGGTCGCTGAATGGCCGCTGTACGCCCCCGCCGGCTATCTGCTGGTTTCCGACCGTGTGCAGGACGTCTTCTGCAAGCGCGACTTCCTGATGTCCTTTGCCACCGGCTCCATCGTCGGGTAACCCTTCCCTTTTCTGACCTCTCGCTTTATCGCCGGGCCGCTCTGCTGAAAGGCGGGGCGGCCCCTTTGATTCCCTATTATAACACAGAAAAGGGCGTGATTGCTTGCTTAAATACTTATTCAACCGCATCTGGCAATCGCTGATCGTTCTGATCGGCGTTACTCTTGTCACCTTTATCATGCTCAACGTCGTGCCCGGCGACCCGGTGCTCGTCATGCTCAACAAGCGTGCCGATGCCGAAACGGTCGAACGCGTGCGCCATGAGCTGGGCCTGGACAGACCGCTGTACACCCAGTACTTTGAGTTTGTCACCAACGCCGCGCAGGGCGATCTCGGCACTTCGTACTTTCAGAAGCGCCCTGTTACCGAAATGCTTAACCAGGGCTTTGCCCTGACCTTTCGGCTGGGCGGGCTCTCGCTGATTTTTTCCGTTATTTTTGGCCTGCTCATCGGCACGCTGGCCGCCTTGTTCCGCGGGAAATTTCTCGATCATTTTCTGATGTTCATCGCCATGCTGGGCATTTCCATGCCCATTTTCTGGCTGGCGGTGCTCATGCAGATTCTTTTCGGGCTCAATCTGGGCTGGCTGCCCATTTCGGGCATGAAGGAAAACGGCTGGCTGACCATGCCGGTCATCTGCCTGGGCCTTTCCTACGGCGCTTCCGCTTCGCGTCTGATCCGCACCAACATGCTGGACGCGCTGGGCCAGGACTACGTCCGCACTGCCCGCGCCAAAGGCGTTTCCGAAGCGCTGGTCGTCGGCAAGCATGTTTTGAAAAATGCCGCTATTCCCATTGTCACCCTTATCGGCATGCAGCTGCGTTCGCTCATTTCCGGCGCGATGGTCATTGAAATTGTCTTTTCGCTGCACGGCCTGGGCAAAATCGCCTTTGCGGCCGTTACCTCGCGCGATATCCCTATTGTGCAGGGCTGCGTGCTGTACACTGCGGCGGTTTACGTCGTCATCAATCTCATCGTCGACCTGCTGTACGGGGTACTTGACCCCCGTATCCGCATTGTGAAAGGGGTATAAGCGCATGGCACTGAAAAGCAAAAAGACCCGCGTGATGGAAGAGCTGGGCCTGTCCGGCGACGACATCCGCGCCTCGACCCTGTACCGCGACGCCTGGAAGCGGCTGAAAAAGAACAAACTGGCCATCGCCAGCTTTATCCTTCTGGTCATCATCGCTCTCATCGCCCTTTTCGCACCGCTGATCGCCCCCTATGACCCCTATCAGCAGGATTTGTCCCGTCTGAATGAAGGCCCGTCGGCCGACCACTGGTTCGGCACCGACGACGTCGGGCGCGATATTTTCTCCCGCGTTTTGTACGGCAGCCGCGTTTCCATGCTGGTCGGCGTGGTGTGCGAAGCCATCTGTGTGCCTATTGCCGTCATTTTGGGGTCGCTGGCCGGCTACTTCGGCGGCTGGGTCGATGCCGTTATCTCCCGTATTATCGAGGTTTTCGCTTCGTTCCCCCTCATTCTGTTTGCCATCGCCGTCATGTTCATTCTCGGCCCCGGCATCATGAACGTCTTCATCGCCATCGGCATCATAGGCTGGACCGGCCTTGCACGTATGATACGCGGGCAGATCATGCAGCTCAAGGAAAAGGAGTTTGTCGAAGCGGCCCGCGCCAGCGGCGCTTCGAGCATGAAGATCATCTTCCGTCACCTCATCCCCAACTGCCTGTCCACCATCATCGTGGTCATCACGCTCGACATCCCCGGCGACATCATGCTGGAATCGACCCTGTCCTTTGTCGGCCTGGGCGTTCAGCCGCCGATGCCGAGCTGGGGCTCCATGATTTCCGAGGGCCGCAAGTTCATCCGCCAGAACGTCTCGTACAGCTTTTTCCCCGGCCTTGCCATCATGCTGGTTGTTCTGGCTTTTAACACACTGGGCGACGGCGTGCGCGACGCGCTCGATCCCAAGCTCAAGAATCTGTAAGGAGGGGGAAGCATGGATAACAGTAAACTGCTGGAAGTACAGGATCTTGTCACACAGTTCAAGCTGGACGACGGCATTCTGACCGCTGTCGACCACGTTTCTTTCTCCATCGGCCGCGGTGAAACGCTCGGCGTTGTCGGCGAATCGGGCTGCGGCAAAAGCGTTACGGCTTTCTCTATTCTGAACCTTGTCGCACCGCCGGGCAAGGTCGTTTCGGGCAAAATTCTCTTTGACGGTGAAAACCTGCTGGAAAAGAGCAAGCGTGAAATCAAAAAAATCCGCGGCGAACGCATCTCGATGATCTTCCAGGAGCCGATGACCAGTCTCAACCCGGTTTACACGGTCGGCAACCAGATCGACGAGACGCTGCGCATTCACAAGGGGCTGAACCGGCAGGAAGCCCGCAAAAAGACCATCGAGCTTTTGCAGCTGGTCAACATTCCCCTGCCCGAGCAGCGCTATCACGAATATCCCCACCAGCTTTCGGGCGGTATGCGCCAGCGCGTCATGATCGCTATGGCCCTGGCCTGCGACCCGCAGCTTTTGATTTGCGACGAGCCGACGACGGCGCTCGACGTCACGGTGCAGGCGCAGATTCTCAAGCTCATCAACAAGCTCAAGCGCCAGCTCAACATGTCGGTCATGCTCATCACCCACGACCTGGCCGTCATCTCCGAAGTAGCCGACCGCATTATCGTCATGTACGCCGGCCGCATTGTGGAAGAAGCCGACGAGGCGGCGCTTTTCGAAAAACCCCTGCACCCTTATACCGAAGCGCTGCTCAAGTCCATTCCCCACGTCGGAACCGGCCAGGAAAAGCTTTATATGATCGAGGGCATGGTCCCCAACCTGCTCAAAAAGCACGAGGGCTGCCTGTTCGCCCCCCGCTGCGAATACGCCACCGACCTGTGCCGCAAATCAGAGCCCGCGCTTTTAGAGCTGGACGGCCACAAGGTCCGCTGCCATAAGTATACATCGGAATGGGAGGGTCAGCGATGAGCCATGCTTCGGAAAATATTTTAGAGGTTCAGGGCCTGCGCAAATGGTTCCCCGTCAAAAGCTCGCAGCTTTTCGGCGGCGAGAAAAAATTTGTCAAGGCGGTCGACGGTGTCGACCTGCACGCCAAATACGGCGAGACGCTGGGCATTGTCGGCGAATCGGGCTGCGGTAAATCGACGCTGGGCCGCACCATCATGAAGCTGATTCAGCCGACCGAGGGCAGCATCATCTTCGACGGCAAGGACATCACCAAGCTTTCCGACAAGCAGATGCGCCCCATCCGCCGCGACATGCAAATCATGTTCCAAGACCCTTATGCCAGCCTCAACCCGCGCATGACGGTCGCCGACATCATCGCCGAGCCCATGGACACCATGAAGACCTGCCCGGGCTCTGAAGCGCGGCTGCGCCGTATTGTCGAGCTGATGGAAATCTGCGGGATCAACAAGGCCTTTATGAACCGTTATCCGCACGAATTTTCCGGCGGCCAGCGCCAGCGTATCGGCATTGCCCGCGCACTTTCGGTCAACCCGAAAATGATCGTCTGCGACGAGCCGGTTTCGGCGCTCGACGTTTCCATTCAATCGCAGATCATCAACCTGCTTGTCGAGCTGAAGAAGCAGTACGAGTTGACGCTCCTGTTTATTTCGCACGATCTCGGCGTCGTCGAATACATCTCGGATCGCGTCGCCGTCATGTACCTGGGCAAAGTCGTCGAGCTGTGCGACAAAAAGCGTCTGTTTGAAGACCCCAAGCACCCGTATACCAAGGCTTTGCTTTCCTCCATCCCTGAAATCGGCGGGAAAAAATTCCAGGATGAACGCCCCACGCTCGAAGGCGACATTCCCAGCCCGGTCAACCCGCCGCCCGGCTGTACCTTCCACACACGCTGCCCGGTTGCTTGTGAAGAGTGCCGGCGCACCGTGCCGCAGCTCATCGAAACTGAGCCCGGGCACTATGTCTCCTGCGTCCGCATCAACAACGGAAAATAAAGCCCTTCATCGTCAGCGCGCATGGCACATGCCGTGCGCGCTGGCTTTTTTACCGCATGATTGACAGCCCCTGCAAAGTATTCGATTCCCGCGTAAACATTCATTTTCACAAAGGTCTTGACATAAAAAATTCAAAATCCTATAATACTCCCAAGCTCGCGGCCGCGGCTGTTCATTCAAATATCAGGAGGAATTTTTATGCCTACGCTCCCGTTTTTCAAACTATCTGAAGAAGGTTCGCATTATGCTATCGGCTATGGCCGCGGCAAATTGGCCGCCAGCGACCCGCTTTACCTGCAATTTCTCACCACTTCACCTGCCGGAACGGCTCCACTATCTGACGGCGAAGCCGAGCGGCGGCTTTGCCTGCTCGAACAGTGCTGTCCCGGTATGCGGGATGAACTGCGGGGCTTGGCCGACGCGCTCGGCGTTCCGCCGCAGCAGCTTGCACAGCTCAGCATGGGCGTCAACCAGCCGGCCCGCGGCTGTTCTTTGCTCGCCGTCGCCCCTGCCCGTACAGTAAACGGACGTCCGCTGTTGGCGCGCAGCTATGAATATGACACCCAGGACGAGCTGATTTACAGCGTCACCCGCGTGCCGGGCTGCTACGCCCATGCCGGCTTTTCCCTTTTTCAGGCCGGGCGTATGGACGGGATGAACGAAAAGGGGCTGTGTGTCGCCATCGCGTCCTGTCAGTGCGTTCATCCCGCCGCCGGCGAAGGAGAAGGCGTCGCCTTTTGGGTTGCCGTACGCCGGCTGCTCGACACCTGTGCCAGCGTGCGGGAAGGGCTCCAAACACTGCTCGATCTGCCGCTTGGGGACAACACCAACTACATTCTTATGGATGCCGGCGGCGACTGCGCCGTTGTCGAAACGCTGTCTGCCGGCGGCAAAAGCACCAAAGCCGTCCGCCGCGGCGGCGAGTATCTATACGCGCTCAATCACTATCTTTCAGCCGAACATACGGCGCGCTTCCCTAAACGGAAACGTTTTTCTGCCGTACGCCAAGAAGCTATCGAGCATTTTTTTACCGCGCATGACAAGGTCAGCCTGGACGATTTGAAAACTCTGCTCAGCGCCAGACTGCCCGATGGGTTGTGCTGCCATGCCTACAGCGATTGCTTCGGCACCCTGCGGTCCATGCTGTTTGACCCGGCCGAAGGGCGGCTTTCCGTCTGCCTCGGCTCACCCGCCAGCGGCGTTTGGTTCGACGCCGATCTCCATGCCCCTGCCGGCTGCACGACGCTTTCCGTGCCCTATACCGACGAGCCGGCGCCGCCCGACTACTGGCAAGAGATATAAGCGCCTATACCGGTGTTTTCCTTTTAACAGGATGTTCGGATAAATGCTGCGGGCGTCACTGTAAGCTGTTAAAAAGGCGAGCGGCTTTTGCCGCTCGCCTTTTAACATAAAATTTCAAACGTTTCTACCCAGGTGGCCGCTCCCTAAAAGGCCCCGCTATTTCCCGGCAAAGGGGCAAGCGCAGAAATGCCCCGGGGAAATTTCGCGGAACTCGGGATCCTGCCCCATGCAGGCCTCGGTCGCAAACTCGCATCTTGCGGCAAACCGGCAGCCCGGCTTGGGGTCGATGGGGCTGGTGACCTCACCTTTAATGACCTTGATCTCCTTGTCGCGCATGGAAAGCGACGGCACGGGGATGGCCGACAAAAGCGCTTTGGTGTACGGGTGGGTCGGGTTGGCAAACAGTTCGTCTGACGGCGCCTTTTCGACACACTGACCCAGATACAGCACGGCGATCTCTGTCGAAATGTGCTTAACGACCGACAGGTCGTGGGTGATAAACATATAGGTCAGGCCCAGCTCATCCTGCAAGTCCATCAGCAGGTTGAGGATTTGCGCCTGAATGGATACGTCAAGCGCCGAAACCGGCTCGTCGCACACAACGAACTTGGGATCGAGTGCCAAAGCGCGGGCGACGCCGATGCGCTGGCGGCGGCCGCCGTCCAACTCATGCGGATAGGTGTTATACAGACGCTCCGCCAGTCCGACCAGCTCCATCAGCTCGTCAATGCGTTTAAGCAACTCCTCTTTGGTCTTAAAGGTCTTGTTGACAATCATCGGCTCGGCGATAATTTCGCTGACCGACAGGCTGGGGTTGATGCTGGAATACGGATCCTGGAAAATGATCTGCATATCCTTGCGCATTTCGCGCATCTGCGCCTTGCTCAGCTTGGAAATATCCTTGCCGTTGAAGTAGATTTCACCGCTTGTCGGCTCGAGCAAACGCAGAATGGTGCGGCCCAACGTCGACTTTCCGCAGCCCGACTCACCGACAACGCCCAGAGTTTTTCCTTCGTCAATGGTCAGATTGATATTGTCGACAGCGTGCAGGAAGCTCTTTTTTACCTTGAAGTATTTCTTCAGGTTGCGGGTTTCAATCATCGGGGTTTTATTGCTGGTGCTCATATCGCTCTCCTCCTTTACGCCTTTTCGCCTGTGTACAGATGGCAGGCGATGCAGTGCGTGCCGTCAACATACTCGCTGGGCGGCGTTTCTTTGCAGATATCCATGCATTTCGGGCAGCGGGGAGAGAACTTGCAGCCCTTGGGCAGATTGGTCGGGTCGGGAAGCAGACCGTCGATAGGGCTGAGACGTGCGCTTTTGACCAGCAGGTTGGGAATGGAACCAAACAGACCGTCGGTGTACGGGTGGTGCTTGTCGGACTCGAAGATATCCTCAGCCGTTCCTTTTTCCACCAGCTCACCGGCATACATGACGGCGACTTTATCGCACACCTGGGCGACGATGCCCAAATCGTGGGTGATCATGATGAGCGCGGTGCCCAGCTTACGGCGCAGCTCGACCATCATGGCCAGAACCTGCGCCTGAATGGTGACGTCAAGCGCCGTTGTCGGTTCGTCGGCAATCAGCAAATCAGGCTCGCACGCCAACGCAATGGCGATGACCACGCGCTGCTTCATCCCACCCGAAAATTGGTGTGGGAAGTCGTTTTTACGCGATTTGGGAATGCCGACCAGCTCCAGCGTCTCTTCGACGCGCGCTTCAATCTGTTCTTTGGTCTTATTGTCGCTGTTGTGGTAAATCAGCGCTTCGGCGATTTGCTCGCCAACACGCAGAACCGGGTTCAGGCTGGTCATCGGATCCTGGAAAATCATCGAAATGCGTTCGCCGCGGTAAATATCGCGCATTTCCACCTCGGGAACCTCCAGCAGATTGACGTCATCCATTTTAATGGTGCCGTTTTTGACAATACCGGTCTTTTCCGGCAGCAGACGCAAAATGGCCAGCGCCGTCGTCGTCTTGCCGGCGCCCGTCTCGCCGACGAGGCCGATGGATTCTCCCTTTTCCAAATCGAACGAGATGCCGTTGACGGCGTGTACCGTTTCCTCTTCGGTCTGATAAACGACCTCAAGGTCTTTTATTTCAAGCAATTTTTCGCTCATTTCCGCTTCGTCCTTTCTCTGTTTTGTTGTGTCGGGCCTGGCTGTGCTCATTAATCTTTCAGGCGCGGGTCAAGAGCATCGCGCAGGCCGTCGCCCACCAGGTTAAAGGACAGGGCGGTCAAAATGATACAAATGCCGGGGAAGAGCATCAGGTAAGGCTGCTCGCGCATAAACTCACGCGATTCGGACAGCATATAGCCCCATTCCGGTCGGGGCGGCTGCACGCCCATACCGATGTACGACAGGCCGGACGCCTGCAAAATCATGCCGGAAATACTGCCCGTCGTCTGAATAATGATGGTGCCGATGGCGTTGGGCAGAATATGCTTGTAAATAATGCGCGCATCGCGTGTGCCGCAGGCGCGCGCCGCTTCGACATAGTCCATTTCAACGACGGTCAGAACAACCGAGCGGATGAGACGGACAAAGCCGGGGACGCTGGAAATGGTAATGGCTATCAGCAGGTTTGTCATACTCGCGCCCAGCGCGGCGACGATGGCCAGCGCCAGCAGCGTGCTCGGGATAGAAGTCAGCATATCCATCAAGCGCATGATGACATTGTCGACCTGCCCGCCGTAAAAAGCCGCGGCCGCGCCCAGGACGCCGCCCACGATGAGCGAGAAAAAGGCGGTGACAAGGCCGATGGTCAACGAAATACGGCTGCCGTACAGGACGCGGGTGAACAGGTCGCGCCCAAAGGCGTCGGTGCCGAACCAATGCTCGCTGGAAGGCGGCTGGAGACGAATCTTTGCATTTTGCAGTGTAACCAGCTCTTCATCCGAAATGAAGTTGGCAAAAATAGCGGCCAGAGCGAAGATTATCAGGATGACAAGACCAATCATCGAGCCCTTGTTTTTCTTCATGCGGTGCCAGGTTTCTTTCACCTTGCTCTTCTTTTTTCCTTTGGCGTTCGCCGTGTTTTTATCCGTCAGTTTCTGCGTGCTCACAGTCTCCACCCCCTTATTTCGAATACTTGGCCTTGATGCGCGGATCGACAAACGCATACAGCAGGTCGACAATCAGCATGATGATGCTGAACATCAGCGCCAGGAACAGAACAGACGCCAAAACGATCGGCTTATCCCTCTGCCTGATTCCTGTGACGATCAGAGTGCCCAGGCCGGGCAGTGAAAAGACCGATTCGGTAATGACCGCGCCGCCCAGCAGGCCGCCGAACGAAGTGGCCGCAATGGTGATGATGGGCAGCAGCGCATTGCGCAGGGCATGTTTGAACACGATGGTGCGCTGCGGTACGCCCTTGGCGCGCGCGGTGCGAATGTAGTCCTGCCGAATGGTTTCCAGCATGGCCGAACGCGTCATACGCAGCATACTGCCGGCATAGGGAATGGCCAGCGTTATCATGGGCAGGATAAAGCATTTCCAGCTTTCTGCGCCGGATGACGGCAGCCAGCCCAGCTTGAGCGCAAAGGCAAAAATCAGCATCATGCCAAGCCAGAACGGCGGAATGGAAGCCGCCAGCATGGCGGTGACGCTCGAAATGGTGTCCACAGCCGAATACTGCTTGACCGCCGACAGAATACCCAGGGGAATGCCGATGATACAGGCGCCCAGAATGCCGTTGAAGGAGATCTTCAGGCTGTTCGGCAGGCGCGCGAACACGTCGTCAAACACCGGCTTGGATGTACGGTAGGAATTGCCGAAGTCCAGCTTGGTCACGGCGTCTTTTAAGTAGTTAAAAAACTGTACAAAAAACGGATCATAGTAGCCAAGCTGCTCATTGAGCATCTGGACCGCTTCCTGGGATGCATTCTCACCCAAAATCAGTCGGCCGGGGTCGCCGGGCATCATGGCCATAATGCCAAAGATGATCAGCACAACACCGAGCAGAACCGGGATGAGAAGCACCAGCCTTTTCAGAACATATTTGATCATGCAGCTTCTTCTCCTTTTGCTTTGCGTAGACCTTCTGAAGAATGTCCCAGTGGGTCAGGGCAACAAGGCGCCGTCTGTTTGTTGGGCACACAGGCGGTCCATTATTGCCCTGACAGCGAAGGAGCCCGGCACCCCAGGCTCCTTCGCCTTGTTCATCAAGGTTTTTTGGTGTTAACCGGAAACTTCGCTTAGTTCCAGCTCATCTCATAGACATAGTAAGCGCGGCCGTTGTCCATGTGCGGCTTGGCGTTGAGGTTCTTGTTCCAAACCCAGGGAATCTGCTTGTTGAAGATGGGGATGTTGACGCAGTCGTCCTGCACGATCTGGATGATCTGATCGTACAGCTCCAGGCGCTTGTCGCTGTCCTGCTCGGCAGCCGCCTCTTCAAACAGAGCGGTAACGGTCGGGTTGTCGTAGTTGGACATGTTGTCCGGGGTGTAGTGCGAAGCATTGTAGGCAAAGTCGGACATGAAGCCGTTGCCCATGGTGCACAGGACATAATCGTGCGCCGTGGCGTCGGCCACCGCCGTTTCAGAGCCCTGCAACTCGATGGTCACGCCGGCCGAAGACAGATCCTGCTGGAAAACCTGGGCATACTTCTCGTGGTACGAGCCGCCGATAACCGTCATGGTGCCAAGGTTGAGGCCGTCGGGATAGCCGGCTTCTGCCAGCAGCTCTTTGGCTTTTTCAATGTCATACGGATATTTGTTGACAAAGTTTTCTTCGGTGACGCCGAAGCAGGATGTGTTGGCCATCAGATAGGTCGGAGAGGCCAAGCCTTCATAGGCGATTTCGATCATGGTCTCACGGTCGGTGCAGTGAGCCAGCGCGCGGCGAACAAGAACATTATCCAACGGGGCAGACTTGTTGTTCATCAGAATGTTCGCAGTGTGCAGGCACGGGGTGCACAGCGTGTTGTACTTGCCCGAAGCTTCCAGCGGAGCATACGCCGACACGTTGAAGCAGAACATGAAGTCGATTTCGCCCGATTCAAAGGCAACGGTAGCGGTGGTGCCTTCGGTGATGACTTTGAACTTGACGTCTTTGATGCTGGCCGGTCCCTGCCAGTAATCGTCAAAGCGAGTCATGTTGCACTCGGTGTTCATGTTGAAGTCGACCAGTTGATACGGGCCGGTGCCGCATTCAGCCTCAAGCAGGTTATTGCCGTTGTCGTTGCAGAACTTTTCGCTGACGATAGGAATGTTCGCCGTATAGGACGGGAACGGGGCAAACGCATACTTCAGAGTGATATCAACCGTGTAATCGCCGGTGGCCTCAATCTTTTCGATGGGGGCGTAGTAGGTTTCAAGGTCGGGCGATTCCATCGCGCGCTTGTACGAGAACTCGACGTCAGAAGCCTTCATCTCTTCGCCGTTGTGGAACTTGACGCCCTCGTTGAGGTTGAAGGTATAAACCCGGCCGTCTTCACTGATCGACCAGTCTTTGGCCAAAACGGGGTTGACCCCGCCTTCGTCGGTGACATAGGTCAGCGCCTCATACAGCTGGTTGGCCAGATACATGTTGACGTAAGTAGAGCTGCCGCTGCCGTGCGGGTCAAGGGTCGACCAGACGCCTTCGCAATAAATGATGACGTCGTCGCGCTTTTCGCCAGAGCCTTGGTTGTTATCTCCGGCCTGGCTCTCGTTATCGCCGCCGCCGTTGCCGCCATTGTCGGTGTTTTTGTCGCCGCAGCCCATGGCAAACACGGAAACCAGCACGAGCATTGCCAGAAGCAAAGCCAGTTTTTTCTTCATTCTGTCTCCTTCTTTCTTGTGTGTGTTTATGAGCAAAGCTGTTTTTACAGCTTGGTCATTGATGATTTCATGAATTTTCTGCATCGCCTATGTAAATTGTCATTTTGTAAAAACTCTTTTAACATTATAACACTTTTTAGTGCACACTGTTAATATATTTTTTCGGTAACGCCTATATTCGGATATGATTACAGCAAAAACTTTTCTTTTTTCCATTTCTTCTCGACCTTCACCCTCGTGAATTTTTTCATTGAAAGCCAGCGCGCGCAATGCTATACTGGTGATCATCACATAACATCAGGATGGTAAAATGGACGGATATCTGGAAATCGGAAAAATCATTAACACGCACGGCGTGCGCGGCGAACTCAAGCTCGACCCCTGGTGCGAGCCCGGCGAGGTTTTCCCCTCGCTGTCAGACGTTTATATCGACGGCCGCGCAATGCGCCTTCTGGGCTGGCGGCCGCACCAGCGCTTCGTTCTTCTGACGCTGGATGGCGTTTCGGACATGGACGCCGCGACAGCCCTGAAAAATCATGTCGTCAGCGCGCGCCGGGACGACATCGAGCTGCCTGACGGGCAGTATTTTTACAGCGATCTTTTCGGGTTCGAGGTCTTTGACAGCCGCACCGGCCGCGTAATCGGCACGCTGGACGACGTGCGCGAAATGCCGGGCGGCGATCTGTACGTCGTCGGCGGGCCGGGGGGCGAAATCCTCATTCCCGCCGTCGACGAGTTTGAAGAAGAAGTGGATTTCGACGCCAGACGCCTGGTGCTGCGCACCATTGTGGGGATGCTGCCCGATGAAGATTGATATTCTAACCCTCTTCCCTGAAATTGTCGAGGCTGTGCTGGGCAGCAGCATCATCGGCCGCGGGCGCGACCGGGGGCTTTTGTCCATTACTGCGCACAACATCCGCGATTACACCCCCGACAAGCACGGCCGCACCGACGATTATCCTTACGGCGGCGGACGCGGCATGGTCATGCAGTGCGAGCCGCTGTACCGCTGCCTCCAAGCCGTTCAGGGGGATGAACGGGTACATACCGTCATGATGAGCGCGCAGGGCGCGCCCTTTGGCCAGCAAAAGGCGCGCGAGCTTTTGGCGCGCGAACGTTTTATCATCGTCTGCGGCCATTATGAAGGCATTGACCGCCGTTTTATCGACCGCTGCGTGGATGAGGAAATCTCGCTGGGCGACTTTGTTCTGACCGGCGGCGAAATTGCAGCGATGGCGGTGGCCGACGCTGTATGCCGTATGGTGCCCGGCGTTTTGGCCGAAGACGTCTGCTTTACCGACGAAAGCCATTATTCCGGCCTTCTCGAGTACCCGCAGTACACCCGGCCCGAGGAATGGCGCGGCGAGCGTGTGCCCGACATTCTGCTTTCAGGCCACCATGCCAACATTGAAAAATGGCGGCGGCGGCAGTCGCTGCTGCTGACGCGCGAGCGCCGGCCCGATTTGTTTGAAAAACTGACCCTCTCGCGCGAGGATGAAAAGCTTTTGGAGGAGGATTGAGCCATGTTGAACCACGTTGGAACCCGTGTTTTGGAAACGCCCCGCCTGGTGCTCCGGCGGTTTGAGGAAAAGGACGCCGAGGCCATGTTTGCCTGGGCGGGTGACCCGCTCGTCACCAAGTACCTGCGTATGGACACACAGCAAAGCATCGAAGAATCGCGTGAAGTTCTGCGTCAGTGGGTGCAGATGTACCGCGAGCCCGATTATTACGCCTGGGCCATCACCGAAAAAACGACGTCGCGCGCCGTCGGCTCCATCGGCCTGTCGGTTGCCGTCGAACAGGACCGCACCGGCAGCGTCGGTTTTTGCCTGCTGCGTGAATGCTGGGGGCAGGGTTATATGAGCGAAGCGCTGGCCGCCGTTTTGGACTTTGGCTTCCACACCGTCGGTTTCAACCGCATTGAAGGGGTACATTCCGAATGCAACCCGGCTTCGGGCGCCGTCATGCGCCGCTGCGGAATGCAGTACGAGGGCATGTCGCGCCAGCTGTACTATTGCTCCGAGGGATATCAGGATTCGCACCGCTACGCCCGGCTCAAATCGGACCGGTAGGCGGAAAACACAAACGCGAATCAAGGGATGCCCTTATCGTATTGTGATCCAATACCGTTCCAGGTCGATGTCCTCTTCCGGCACGTGGACGATGCCCTCGTATACGCCGCCGTTGGCCAGGATGGTGCGGCGGCTGCCGGGGTTGTCCGGTTTGCAGGTGATCAGCACCCTGTCAAGGCCAAGCTCTTTACAGCAGGGAAGAGCCAAGCGGAGTTGCTCTTTTGCGTAGCCGCGCCGCCGCTCGGACGGGCAGGTGGAGTAGCCGATGTGTCCGCCATACTTTTCCAGATACTCGTTGAAATAGTGCCGAATCTGGATCATTGCCACTACTTTGCCATCCGATTCCCTGACGGCGAGAAATTGGATGGCCAGCACCTTCCCTTCGGGGAGCGTGGCGGGGTCGGTGCAGCTGCGAACGTCTGCCAGCCACTGCTCGGCACTTTCGACGCGGCGCAAAGGGCCGCAGCCGTCCATGGTGCTGCTTGCGTCCAAACATTCCTGACGGTAGGCCCAGACCTGGCCCAAATACTCTTCCGATGGTAAGACCAATTTGATGGGTTCCATAAAATTTTCTCCTTTATGCAAATTAAAGGTTGAAACAGGGTAGAGAAACAGCACAAAAGAGCCGAAAAACAGATGTGTGGCAAACAGGCTCTATTGCGCTGTTTGTGGCAATCGTAGCACAATTGAAGCGGTAATGCAACGCCAAAGCGCCGAAGGGTGTATAACAGTTTACCTGTGGGGCATCGGTCAGCGGAAACTTGGGTTGAATGTTTTCCACCCCCGGCACAGCCGGCTCCCAAAACTTCCGGGCAGCAAAAAACCACTCCCTGCGGAGTGGTTTTCTCTTTCTCAGTCGAGAATATCGACCATGATTTTCTGCCCGTCGCGCAGGCCGTAGGCCTTGACAAGCGTGCGGATCTCTTTGGCGATTCGGCCCTGACGGCCGATGACCTTGCCCATATCCTCGGGCGCTACGCGAAGCTGAAGCGTGACGGTGTCGCCCGCTTCAACCGCCTCAATCGCGATGGCGTCGGGGTTGTTCACCAGGTTGCGCACAATATAGGCAAGCAGATCTTTGACATTCTGGTTTTCCATAAATTAAAGAACACCGGCCTTTTTCAGCAGACCGCGAACCGTTTCGGTCGGCTGCGCGCCGTTTTTGACCCACTGCTGCACACGCTCGGCGTCCACCTTGATTTCGGCAGGATTGGTCAGCGGGTTGTAAACGCCCAGCTCTTCGATGAACCGCCCGTCGCGCGGGGAGCGGGAATCGGCCACGATGATGCGGTAAAACGGGGCTTTTTTGGCGCCCATTCTTTTCAGTCTGATCTTTACCATGCTTTTTCACCTCCGTATTATTTCTCTATATGCAATGCGTTATTGCCTAAAAGGGGAGCTTGAACCCGCCACGGCGCAGCTTTTTGCCGCCGCCCGTCAGCTGCTTCATCATCTTCTGCGCGGCGTCAAACTGCTTGACGAGCCGGTTGACGTCCTCTATTTTCAATCCGCAGCCGGCGGCAATGCGCTTTTTGCGGCTGAAGTTCAAAATGTCCGGGTTGTCGCGTTCGCGCGGGGTCATGGAAAGAATAATCGCTTCGGTGCGCGCCATCTGCTTTTCGTCGACCTGCGCGCCGGCCAGCGCTTTGCCGGCGCCGCCGGGCAGCATGGCGGCGATTTCGCCCATACTGCCCATATTCTTCATCTGGCACATCTGATCGTAAAAATCGGTCAGCGTCAGCTTGCCCTGGCGCATCCGCTTTTCCAGATCCTGCGCCTTTTTCTCATCAAAGCTTTCCTGCGCCTTTTCGATGAGCGACATGACGTCGCCCATGCCGAGAATGCGCGAGGCCATGCGGTCGGGGTGAAAAGGCTCGATGGCGTCCAGCTTTTCGCCCATGCCGCAGAATTTGATAGGCTTGCCCGTGACGGCGCGGATGGAAAGCGCCGCGCCGCCGCGGCTGTCGCCGTCCAGCTTGGTCATGAGCACCGAGTCGATGCCGAGCGCCTCGTCAAAGGCCGATGCGGCGTTGACGGCGTCCTGGCCCGTCATGCCGTCGACAACCAGCATGATTTCATGCGGCTTGACGGCTGCTTTGATATTTTTCAGCTCCTGCATCAGCTCTTCGTCGATGTGCAGGCGGCCCGCCGTGTCGATAAACAGCATGTCGTTGCCGTGGCGGCGGGCGTGTTCATACGCCGCCTTTGCAATGGCGACCGGGTCGCCCTGCCCCTGCTCAAAGACCGGGATGTCAAGCTTGGCCCCCACGACCTTGAGCTGCTCGATGGCGGCGGGGCGGTACACGTCGCAGGCGCACAGCAGCGGCCTGCGGCTTTCACGTTTTTTAAAATAGCCGGCCAGCTTGGCGATGTTGGTCGTTTTGCCCGCGCCCTGTAAGCCGACGAACATGATGACGGTCGGGGGTGAATTGGCCATGCGGATGCGGCTTTGGCCGCCGCCCATCAGGGCGCACAGCTCGTCGTTGACAATTTTGATGACCTGCTGCGCCGGGGACAGGCTTTCCAGAATATCTTCGCCCACCGCCTTTTCGGTGACGCGGGCGATAAAATCCTTGACAACGCGGAAGTTGACGTCGGCTTCGAGCAGCGCCATGCGGATTTCGCGCATGGCCGACTTGACGTCGCTTTCGGTCAGGCGGCCGCGCGAGCGCAGGTTTTTAAAGACCTTGTTGAGTTTTTCCGTCAGCCCTTCAAATGCCATCAGTTATCTCCCATCAATTCACGGGTCAGCGTGAGGATTTCGCCGACCTGCGCGGCAATTTCGCGGTTTTTTATGCGGATGTTTTCCCGGTTGATATAGGCCGCGGCCTCGGCGATTCTGCGCACGCGGCTTTCGACCCCGCCGTAGCGGCGCACGAGCCGCAGGCGATCCTCCGTCTCGCGCAGGATGGTTTCGGCGCGCACAATGGCGTCGCGCACGCCCTGCCGCGATATCTCAGCCTGTTCGGCAATTTCCGACAGGGAGAGATCTTCATTATAATATAAATCAAAAAGCTCCTTTTGCTTATCGGTCAGCAAATCGCCGTAAAAGTCGAACAGCATCGACATGGTAAACGTGTCGCTTTTCACCGGCACCCGCCTCTTTCTGTAAAGTTCATTCGCTTTACAACACGCTTTATGATATCCTACTTTCCTGCTTTTGTCAAGGGGCTGCGGCAATAATTATGCCCGCTGCCAAATGTAATCCCCCTTGCAATGGCCGGCGTTCGGACATATAATAGAAGTTAAGTTTTTTATTCCCCCCGACGAGCGGAGCTTTCCGCCGTCCGATTCCGGAAAGGATGTGATGCGCGCCTTTGGCGCGAAATGACCCATACAGTCGGTTTTCCCGGTCTGTTTGACCGGACTTTTACCATGAATACCGAGGCCTTTTCCTTTTCCCTCGGCTCGCTGCACCTGAGCGTCAAATGGTACGGCGTCATCATCGCCTTTGGCTTTGCCCTTGCCGTGCTTTACGCTTCGCGCCGCGCAAAAGACTTCGGCACCAACTCTGACGAGCTCATTGACTTCCTTCTCTGGGCGCTGCCTCTGTCCATTGTCGGCGCGCGGCTGTACTTTGTGTTTAACAAATGGGATTATTACGGCCAGCACCCCGGCGACATCGTCAAAATATGGGAAGGCGGCCTTGCCATTTACGGCGGCGTCATCGCCGCTTTCCTGACCGCCTTCGTCTTCTGCCGTGTGCGCAAAATCTCCCCTTTCGGCCTCATGGACGTCGGCTCGCTCGGCCTGCTCATCGGCCAGCTTGTCGGCCGCTGGGCCAACTTTGTCAACGCCGAAGCCTACGGTTCGGAGACGGCGCTGCCCTGGGGCATGGCCATCGACGGCGGCGCGCCGGTACACCCGACCTTTTTGTACGAATCGCTGTGGAACCTGCTGGGCTTTGTTCTGCTGCACTTTTACTCCAAAAAAAAGCGGGCCTTTGCCGGTGAAATCGCCCTTTTGTACTTTACCTGGTACGGCTTCGGCCGCTTCTTTATCGAAGGCCTGCGCGCCGACAGCCTGTTTATCGGGCACACCGACATCCGCATTTCGCAGGCGCTGGCGCTCGCACTTTTTTTGTGCATGGGCGGCCTGTGGCTTTACCTGCGCCTGTCCAAAAAATACACCCCCATCCATATGAAGGAGGAAACGAAAAATGCCGACCATCATTGACGGAAAAACCACTGCCAAAAACCTGCGCGCCGACATACTCCGCCAGACGGAAGAGCTGAAGGCCAAGGGCGTTGTCCCCGGCCTGGCGGTCATTCTGGTGGGCGACGACCCCGCTTCGCAGATCTATGTGCGCAACAAGGAAAAGGCCTGTGCCGACTGCGGCTTTTACAGTGAAAAGCACGCCCTGCCCGCTTCGACGAGCGAGGAAGAGCTGCTGGCGCTCATCGACAGGCTGAATCACGACGAACGCATCAGCGGCATTCTGTGCCAGCTGCCGGTGCCCAAGCACATCGACGAGCAAAAGGTCATTCTGGCCATCGACCCCAAAAAGGACGTCGACGCCTTTCACCCGCAGAACGTCGGCCGCATCATGACGGGCGACGTCCTGTTCGCCCCCTGCACGCCCGCCGGCGTCATGACGCTGCTTGAAACCTACGGCATCGACCCCAAGGGCAAAAAATGCGTCGTCGTCGGCCGCTCGAACATCGTCGGCAAGCCGCAGGCCATGCTGCTTCTGCACAAGCACGGCACCGTTGCCATCTGCCATTCCAAGACCCCTGATCTGGCCTTTGAAACCCGGCAGGCCGACATTTTGGTCGCCGCCATCGGCAAGCCCAAGTTCATCAAAGCCGACATGGTCAAGGATGGCGCCGTCGTCATCGACGTCGGCATGGATCACGACGAAAACGGCAAGCTGTGCGGCGACGTCGACTACGAAAACGTCGCGC
The DNA here is from genome assembly GCA_947427035.1 of uncultured Clostridium sp. GTDB lineage: Bacteria > Bacillota > Clostridia > Oscillospirales > Butyricicoccaceae > Ventrousia. The sequence goes on along the minus strand of CANEGK010000008.1, from coordinate 38,089 downwards.
CCAAGTGCTCGTTCATCACCCCGGTGCCCGGCGGCGTCGGGCCCATGACCATCGCCACTTTGATGCAGAACACCCTGCTGGCCGCCAAGCTCCAGCACGGCATTCAGTAGTAACAACAGGGCCGCTTCGGACAGGACGGAGCGGCCTTTTTCAATCTTAAGATTTTCTTCATGCACTTGCACCGCGATTGTGGTAAGCTGAAAACAGTACGATACGGGAAGTGGGATTTTTATGAACAGTACGACCGGCCGCCGTGAGCGCGAGCGGCAGAAACGCATTCGCCGCAGGCGCTTCCGCCGCAGACTCATTTTATGTCTGCCCCCTGCCCTGCTTGTGGCGGCGCTGTGCTTCTTCCTCTTCCGCTCCTCCGATTCAGGGCATCTGCCCATTCCGGCCGCCGACCTGGGCCTGCCCGACTGGATTACCGTCAACCTGCTGCCGATCAACGAATGGTCGCGGCCCGGCGAAAAGCTGGATTCGGTCAGCGGCGTTGTCGTCCATTACGTCGGCAACCCTGGCACCACGGCGGCGCAGAACCGGAATTATTTTGAAACGCTGGCCACCACGCACGAAACCAAGGCGAGCAGCAACTTTCTCATCGGCCTGGACGGCGAAATCATTCTCAACGTCCCTGTTGACGAGGTTGCCTATTGCTCCAACAACCGCAATCATGACACGCTGTCCATCGAATGCTGCCACCCGGACGAAACGGGCGAGTTCACCCCCGAAACCTACCAGAGCCTGGTGCGGCTGACGGCCTTTCTGCGCGGCACCTACGACCTTTCGCGCGAAGATATCCTGCGCCACTTTGACGTGACGGAAAAGCGCTGCCCGCTTTATTTTGTCGAGCACCCTGACGCGTGGGAAACCTTTCTCGACGATGTCGAGGCCTTTCAGGAAGCGTCCTGACTGTTTACCGGATATGAAAAAAGCCCCCTTGGGGGGGCTTTTTTCAGTTGATGACGATGTCCTCCAGCGCGCGCTTGGGGACGTAAGTAACGTGGTTTTCGTCCCGCGTATAGCCGACGTCGCCGCTTTCCGGCACCCCGGTCAGCACGACCTCTTCATCCGGCCTGCCCAGGGCGACGATGAGCAGCGGCCACAGATTTTCGCCCAGCCCCAGCGCTTCCGCCACCTTTTCCGGGCTGAAGTTGCCGATCATGATGCCGCCGAAGCCCTTTTCCACCGCGCCGAGCAGCATGGTCTGCGCGACAATACCGACGTCCTTCAAAAAGCGCTCTTTGTTGGCCGCGATGGCCAGATCCTGGCAGATGACGATAAAGGCCGTCGGGCAGTGTCCTTCGCGCGGGAGGGTCATGACCTTCATCAGCCGGCGGGCCCAGCCGGTCAGCGGCTGGATGACGGCGCACTGCTCCGGCGTGTTGGCCAGATAGTACTTAAAGGGCTGCATATTGACGCTGGACGGGCACTGCCGCGCCAGATCGCACAGCTCGAGAAGACCCTCTCGCGTGGGGGTAAAATCCTGACTGAAGCCGCGGTAGCTGCGGTTTTTGACGACCAGATCTTTCAGCATGTCGTCTCCTCCTCATATAATAATATAAAAGCCGTTACCTGTTCTTTTCCTTAACAAAACACAGTGCCAGGCCGGCAATGCCTGCGGCAAACGCCAGCACAGGGAGCAGCGCCCGCCCGACATCCCCAATGACCGGAATCCATGGATCGATCACCGCTACAATCATCAGCAGGATTCCGAAAAGAATCAGCGCGATGCCTTTTAATTGCCTGTTCATACCATAACCTCCTCCTTCGACGGGCTGGCCCAGTCGATGCTTTGGCCGTACTGCGCCAGAAAGGCGTTGGCCTTTGAAAAATGCCGGCAGCCAAAAAAGCCGTTGAAGGCCGACAGCGGGCTGGGGTGCGCGCACTGCAAAACCAGGTGGGGCGTCCCCAGCACAAGCGGCCATTTCGAGCGCGCGGGGCCGCCCCACAGGAGACAGGCCATCGGTTCCCGGCGCGCCGCCAGCTTTTCAATGACGTGGTCGGTAAAAATCTCCCACCCCGCGCCGCGGTGGGAATTGGCCTGTCCGGCCCGCACCGTCAGCACGGTGTTGAGCAGCAGAACCCCCTGCCGCGCCCAGCTTTCCAGGCAGCCGTGCGCCGGAACGGGCGCGCCGATGTCGTCGTGTATTTCCTGAAAAATATTTTGAAGCGACGGCGGCGCCGGCACGCCGCGGCGCACCGAAAAACTGAGGCCGTGCGCCTGCCCGGGGCCGTGGTACGGGTCCTGCCCCAGAATGACGACCCTGACCGCGCTGTAGGGCGTAAAGCGCAATGCGTTGAAAATATCGTGCATATCGGGGTAAATGGTGCGCGTCGTGTACTCGCGCTTTAAAAAAGCGCGGAGACGCAGATAATATTCGCTCTGGAACTCCTGCGCAAGCAGCGTGTCCCAGTCGTTTCCCAGCTGAACCATCGTGCCTCCTTACCTCGCGCTGTCCGCGACAACATTCTCTGCAAATATTATACAACATTCTTCTGCCCGGCTGCAATTGCAATAGCCGGTCTTTTTTGATATAATGGCAAGACAACTACATGGACACCGGCCGGGCGGCTTTGGCGCGCCCGGCGCAGCGCTGCTTTTCACAGCAGAAAGGATGGTTATAATGAGGAAGTTCTGTTCACGGCTGACCGCCGCCTTCTTATGCCTCTGTCTCGTCATCCCCCTGGCCGTTTCGGCCGCGGGCCTCGACCAGTTCACCAAAAAGCACACCTATTCTTCCAAACTGTTTTCCGACGTTCCCTCGGCCTGGTACTACGACAGCGTCAAAACCTGCTACGAGCTGGGCCTGATGAGCGGCTATACTGACAAAACCTTCCGCCCCGGCGGCAACATCACGCTGGCCGAATGCATCGTCATCGCCGCGCGCGTCCACAACCTGTACCGCAGCGGCCTGGGCGTTTTTGACCAGTCGGGCAGCCCGTGGTACGACATTCCGGTCAAATACGCCATTTCGAGCAAGATCATCAAATCCACTGATTTTGCCGATTACACCAAGAACGCCACCCGCGCGCAGATGGCCTATATCTTCTCGTCCCCCCTGCCGTCGTCCGAGCTGAAGGCCATCAACAAGGTGGACGCTGTCCCCGATGTGGCAGCCGGCGACGCGTACAGCGACGCCATTTACCTGCTCTACCGCGCCGGCGTGCTGACCGGCCGGGGGGAAGAGGGGTATTTTGACCCTGACAAGGCCATCACCCGCGCCGAAGCGGCGGCCATCATCAGCCGCCTTGTCGTCCCCGCCAACCGCAAGACCTTTACGCTCAAGCCGGTGACGCCGGCCGTTGACCCTGTCGATCCCTCGACTTCTATCGATCCGCCTTCCCCCGTTGACCCGTCGGCCGGCGACGACGACTTTCTGTCGGGCGACGCCTTCCGCTTCAGCGACGTCCAGAGCTTCAGCGAGGGCTTTGCCGTCGTTTCACACGCGGGCGGCTTTGATTACATCGGCACCGACGGCAAAATGCTGACCCAGGCCGGTTATGCCGCCGCCTACCCGTTCAGCGAGGGCAAAGGCGTCGTCCTGACCGCGCGCACGGGCGGCGGTTTTGCCCTGGGCTATGTCGACCGCGACGGCCGCTACAGCGCCATCGGCGGCATTACCCTTGGCCCCGGCCTGCCCTACACCGGCACCGGCGGCGTTTTCAGCGAGGGTTTTCTGCTGCTGGACGGCGCAGCGCCCGCGCTTGTCGACGCAGGCGGCGCATTCTTCCCCGTCTCCGGCTCTGCGGCCGTTGTCAGCGCGCCCGGCGACGGACTGATTTTACTCAACGCCGGCTCTGCGGGAGGCTACCCCCGCTACCGCTATGTCGACAGCGCCGGCCGCACCGTCATCGAGCTGCCGGCCGCCGGCGATTTGGCAAGCGGCGCAGGCGATGCCGTCATTGAAGCCGGCGCCTTTCACCACGGCATGGCGCCCGTGCGCGTCGGCAGCTTTGCCGGCGGCAAGCTGGTCTCTTCCAGCTGGGGCTTTATCGACCTGACCGGCTCGGTCGTCGTCTCCGGCCTCGCTTCACAGGCTTCCGCCTTTGAAAGCGGCGTCTCCACCGGTGTTTTGCAAAGCGGTTCGGTTCCCGTCATCATCACGGCCTCGGGTTCCGTCATCCGGCTGGCGGATTGCAGCACGGTCTTCTCGCCTTCGGCCGACTCCGCCCTCATCGCCGTTGTCAAAAACGGCAAATACGGCTTTGTCAGTAAAACAGGGGCCGAGGTCATTGCGCCCCGCTTCATCGCGGCGCAGCCCTTTTCCGGCGGACTGGCCGCCGCCGCCGAAGGCGGCAAGCACGGCTTTATTGACGAAGCCGGCGAGTGGGCTTTCAGCCCGCTGTATGACGAAGTCCGCTCTTTTTCCGACGGTTTTGGCTGGGGGAAAACAGGCGGCGTGTGGTATATCCTCGAACGCTGATTCCCGTGAACCCGGGGCAATTTACAGACAGGAGACAACCGAATGACAAATTTTCTCGTGCACCGTTTTGTGAAAGACTGGGATCAGACCACAGATCCCGCCGTGCGCCGGCGCTACGGCGTTTTCAGCGGCTGCGTCGGCATTTTCCTCAATATCTGCTTGTGCGCCGCCAAATTCCTCGCCGGCTTTCTGACCTCATCCATCGCCATTATGGCCGACGCCTTTAACAACCTTTCTGACGCCGGATCGTCCATCGTCACCATTGTCGGCTTTAAAATGGCGGGACAGAAGCCCGACTCCGACCATCCCTTTGGCCACGGGCGAACCGAATACCTGGCCGGCCTGGTCGTCAGCATGGCCGTTATTCTGGCCGGCTTCGAGCTGGGCAAAGCCTCGGTCGAAAAAATCTTTTCCCCCACGCCGGTCGGCTTCAGCGCGCTTTCCTGCGCCATACTGGCCTGTTCCATCGCCGTCAAGTTGTGGATGTTTTTCTTCAACCGCAGTCTGGGCCGCCAAATTTCTTCCGCTGCCCTCCAGGCGACGGCGGCCGATTCCCTCAGCGACGTCACGGCGACCTCGGCCGTCCTGATCGGCACGCTCATCGGCCATTACGCCAACCTGCAAATCGACGGTTGGATGGGCGCGGCCGTGGCTTTATTCATCATTTACAGCGGCATTGGCGCCGCGCGCGATACCCTCAACCCGCTCCTGGGCCAGAAGCCCGACCCCGAGCTGGTCAAAAACATCGCCGACACCGTGCTGGCGCACAAGGAAATCGTGGGCATCCACGACCTCATCGTCCATGACTACGGCCCGGGGCGCTGTATGATGTCGCTGCACGCCGAGGTGCCGTGCGACGCCGACATTATGCACATGCACGACGTCATTGACGACATCGAGCGCGAGCTTCAGGCCCGCTACTGCGCCGCCGCCGTCATTCACATGGACCCCATCGCCACCGACGACGAGCTGACGCTGACCAAGCGCGCCGAAATTGCGGCGCTCGTCAAGCTCATCGACCCCAGCGTATCCATACACGACTTCCGTATGACGGCGGGGCCGGGGCACACCAACCTGATTTTTGACGTCGTTGTGCCGCACAACTTCCGCCTGAGCGACGAGCAGGTGGCGCAGGCCATTCACGACGCCGTCGCCGCTATGGAAGGCGGCAAGTATTACGCCGTCGTCCAGGTCGACAAGGCGTTTACCTAACTCGATTTACACAAACGCCCGGCAGGGGGACGAAGCCTCTGCCGGGCGCTTTTTCTGTCTATGGCTCCAACACAAACAATTCATTCGGCTCGCATTCCAGCAGCTGGCACAAAATCTCGATATTCTCATACCGTATGGAGCGCGTTTGATTGTTGAGCATCCTGTTAAAGTTCTGATAGCTCATATTCATCTGTTTGAAAAGCCAGTATTTTGTTTTTCCCTGCTTTTCCAGCAGGGCCAACGCATTGAGCCTGATCATCGCATTCACCCATTATCTAATATTTACATCAGATAATAGGATATTTTTTATTTTCGACTATAGACTTTTACATTAGATAATGATAAAACCAGAGTCAAATTTTTCAGCTTTTGCCGCCGACGGCGCTTGACAAAACAGAGCCGAAAGCGTATAATGCCGATAAACCGTTGACGGGGAGATAACACAAAGAGCGCGCTCACAGAGAGCCCGGGTTGGTGGGAGCCGGGCAGAAATGCGGCTTTGGCAAATGGACCCCAGAGGGCGGGATGAACAGCGTTTTTGCGCCCAGTATCTCCCGACGCCTGCACCGGCGTTATCAGGTGGGGAATGTGATGGCATTTCTGTAAAGCGGGTACTTTTTGTACCAATCAAGGTGGCACCGCAGGTTTCAGCACCTGTCCTTGAAAGAGGACGGGTGCTTTTTGTTTTGTCCGCCGCCCGCAAAAAGCACGTACAGAAACACTTCCCAAAAGCAGCATTTGTGCGTGCCCCGCAGCGCGGGGCGAGAAAGGAGAAAACAACCATGAACACCACCAGCAGCACCCATTGTCTTCCCAATGCCGAGGGCTTTTTTGGCCCATACGGCGGCAGCTTTATTCCGGCCCCGCTTCAAAGCGTTTTGGACGAGGTCGCAGAGCAGTTTCACGCCGCCGTGCGCGACCCCGCTTTCCTCGCCGAGCTCAACCGTTATCAGACCGAATACATCGGCCGGCCCTCGAACCTTTATTTTGCCTCGCGTCTGACCGCCGCGCTGGGCGGCGCCAAAATCTACTTAAAGCGCGAGGATTTGAATCACACCGGCGCACACAAAATCAACCACGCGATTGGGCAGGCGCTTCTGGCGCGCCGGCTGGGCAAAAAACGCATCATCGCCGAGACGGGCGCGGGCCAGCACGGCGTTGCCACGGCCACGGTCTGCGCCCTGTTCGGCATGGAATGCGTCGTTTACATGGGCGAAGAGGACTGCCGCCGCCAGGCGCTCAATGTATACCGCATGGAAATGCTGGGCGCCACCGTCGTCCCGGTCAAAACCGGCCGCCGCACCCTGAAGGACGCCGTCGACGCCGCGCTGGCCGATCTCGTCGAGCACGCCCGGGACACTTATTATCTGCTCGGCTCAGCCGTCGGCCCCGCCCCTTACCCCGAAATGATCCGCTTTTTCCAGTCGGTCGTCGGGCAGGAAGCGCGCGCGCAGTGCCTGCACCTTGAACACCGCCTCCCCGACGTTGTCATGGCCTGCGTCGGCGGCGGCTCCAACGCCATCGGCCTGTTCGCCCCCTTTTTCGACGACAAAGGCGTCCGGATGATCGGCGTCGAAGCCGCCGGCCGCGGGCTGGATACCCCCGATCACGCCGCCACCATGACGCTCGGCACGCCCGGCGTCATCCACGGCTTCCGCTGCTATCTGCTCCAAAACGAAAGCGGAGAACCGCTGCCCGTCTACTCCATTTCGCCGGGGCTCGATTACCCGGGCGTCGGACCCGAGCACTGCTATTATAAGGATACCGGCCGCGCTGAGTATGTATCGATCCCCGATAAAGAGGCGGTCGAAGCCTTTTTCACTCTGTCGCGCACCGAGGGCATTGTCCCCGCCATTGAAAGTGCGCACGCGCTGGCATACGCTATTCAACTGGCCCCCACCATGGATAAGGATCAAATCATCCTTGTCAACCTGTCGGGCCGTGGCGACAAGGATGTCGCCGAAATTGCCCGTCTGTACAGCAGCCAACCGTAACGCAAAAGGGGCTTCCGCAGGGAAGCCCCTTTTCATTCCGCCTTCTGCGCGCTGTTTTCCAGAATCTTTTACGTCAAAACATATTCCAGCTGGCAGTCAAACGGCTCTTTCTGTACATGATCCGCGTTGTATTCCTGCGCTTCCACGCACCCCATCGCCCGGTAAAAGGCCTGCGTTTCCACCGCCGAATGGGCCGAAATGTACAGCTTTTCCGCGCCGTGTGAGCGCGCCCAGTCAGCCGCCAGTGCAAACAGCTTTTTTCCCATGCCGCGGCCCCGCAGTTCTTCCGACACATGCAGGCAGGACAGGTCCCGATACTGCCCCCGCGCGCCCAGCGGCTGCGGCTCGACCGAGGCGAAGCCTTTGGCTCTTCCTGTCTCTGTCAGCGCGCCAAAGACGGCGCCGCCGGTGCGCGCCGTCCGGCGCAGGCACCGCACCAGACAGGCGTAATCCTCTTCGCTCCACTGGTCGATGAAGGGGTCGTCCCGGATAACCCAGTCTCCCTCTTCCCTGCGCCAGCAGCGGGTGACCTGCTGCCGCCGCTCAAAATCGCACAGCAGCGCGCGGTCAATTTCTTCTTCGCGCAGCAGCCTGTATTCCATACTCACTCCTCTTTCTGCGGCCGCCAGTAGCGCGAACCGTCCCGTTCCCGCTGCAAAAGCCCGCTGTCGCACAGCTCGCGCCGCAGCAGAAAAAAGTCGCCGAAGGTGTGGCGCGCGTCCAGCAGGGCGTTGACCTCTTTTTCCGTATAATCGCGGCCGCAGGCAAAGCTTTCCGCGAGATAGCTTAACACCAGCCGTCGTTTGCCCTGCTTTTGCGGCAGTGCCGTCACCCGGCCCTCTTCGTCCAGAAACCGGCGGACGACGGCCATATCTTCCTGTTTCATCAATACAATGCCTCCGGATTGTAACGTTCGCGCCACAGCTCTTCCAGCGCCTTGACGTCGGCCCGGAAGGCGGCGGCGTCCTGCGTGGGCTGCTGCTCCAGCGTTTCCAGCACCTCGAAGGAAAAGGCGCCCGCGCCCAAGCGGCTCCAGTCGCTTTGCAGGCGGGGCGACACGCACGAGCCGGTGGCCTTTGAAAAATCAAAGCGGTTTTGCATTCCCCGCAAATCGGCGCCGGACAAAAGGAGCCGCTTGCCCGTCGCCGCGCACACCACGGCCGCGACGCCGCCGAGCGCGCGCTTTTCCTTATACGCTGCCGTCAGACTTTTTCTGCTTTGTTTCCCGTCCATAACCCATCTCCTTTAAAACCGAGGCCAGCACGGCAAAGCGCTCGCCCAAAAGCTCGTCGTCGCGGCTGAGCGCCTGTGCGAACAAAGCGATGTCCTCTTCAATGTTTTCGTTGCCGGTACACACTTCAACCGTCATGGCGTCGCCCTGCAGGCCGATGCGGTCGATGCGCGGCTGGTTTTTGTCAAACAGCCCGGGGAAACGGTAAGCCTCGCGAAAATAAAGCTGCGCCCGGCACACCAGAATGGCCAGATCGATGACTCGGTGCAGCGGCAGCTCTTCGCTCTGGCGCGACCACTTTTCACCCGTGTACCGCCAGACCTTGGCCGAAATGTCGACCCTGCCGCGGTCATTCCACTGCGCCAGCCCCAGCGAAAGCCCCTGGGCGTCCGAATCGTACGCGCTGCGGCCGTCTATGTCCTCGTAATTTTCGCACACAATGACCGGCTTGTGCTTGAGCGTCGTCGGTATTTTTTTCTTCTCCTGTCCCACAAGCGTTCTCCTTTTAGTAAATCAGTAATTTTACTATATTACTAATTTTATTATTTGTCAATAAAAAAAGAGGTGTTTTACAAAAAACGCCTCTTTTTTATTCTACAATCTCCCGCAACTCAGCGGATTTCGCGCGCGCCATTGACCGGTGTGCTCCATTCGCGAATGGTCTGCACGCTGTTGCCGGCCTGCCGCAGGTCGCTCAAAATGCCTGGCAGCGCCTCGGCCGACGCTTCGTTGCTGAGCAGCCGGACAACGGCGCTGTACTGCATCCCCCGCAGAATATTCCGCACATTGACGCGCACGCTGTAGGCGGTGCGCATGTCGGCGCGTGGGTCCAGATTATCCTCCCACAGGCGGTAGCCTGCGCTGATCAAAGCGTCGCGCTGCTGCTGCGTCAGCTGCCGGCTGCCCGGCATCCACACCAGCCGGGCTTTTGTGTGCAGCACAGCGCACAGCGCCTCGTTCTGCTCATCCAGCGCGCGCAGCAGCTCGTCGGATGAGGCGTACTGCCCCGGCACATACAGGCCGATGGTATGACCCTCGGCAAAAATGCGGCGCAGCGTGTCGCGCTGCCCGTCCACCTCGCCCGCAATAAAAAAGGCGGCTTTTTCGTCCCACTGCGACAAGCTGTCCAGAATGCCGCCGGTCGTCTCATTGAGCGGTCCTTCAAAGGCGAGGTATACGTTGGCCGGCGCCGACGGGTCGCTCGCAGGCGGATTCTGCCCGCCCGGGTCTGACGGCGTCACCGGGTTGCTCGTGCCGCCCGGATTGTCGGTCGATGGCTCAATGCTCGCGACATAAGCGTCGTAAATCTGCTGCATACGCTCCTGCGCCTTTTCGACCAGCACACTGTCCGGCACCGTCACCTCTTCGGTGTTGATGCGTACAATGGGCCCCAGCGGCGCGCTGGTGATATAGGAAAAATAAAAGCCGAATTTATTGCAGATGAGCGCCGCCGGCAAAAAAATGGTCCCGCTGCGGCGGACGGCATTGTGAGAATACACCACGCCCGACTCGTCATAGCTGATGCTGTTGGCCAAATCAAAGGTCAGCGTATAATCAAAGTTGTAAACGAGCACGCGCTGTTCCTTTTCATTGTAATAATACTTTACGCTCATCAGCCGCGACAGCGTATTGTAGGGAATATATACCTGCCCGCCGATGCGCACCGGCATCTGCCCGCTTGACAGGTTCTGGGTAAACACGTCGTTGATGACGGTAAAAGTGACGCTGGGCGCCGCCGAAACGTGCATGGCGCACAGGACGGCCAGCGTCAGACAAAGCAGCGCCAGCACGGCAGCAAAGCGCTTCACTCCCTTTCCTCCTCCCTGAAAGCATCAATTCCGCATACGCATTGAAGCAATATTGAATATTATATGCGATTTTAAGCAGCACAGTAAACTTTTTGTTGTCAAATTTACCGTGCAATGATATACTGTGATCAATTCTATATGGTATATCAAACCGGCGGTTTGCGCAAGTGCAAATCTGCAATACATATTATGGAGGCGTGTAAAGATGTTAGAAATCAAAAAGACCCTGACCCAATCCCCCAAGCAGAAGCCCGACCAGAACAACCTGGGCTTCGGCAAAATCTTCAGCGACCACATGGTGACCGTCGACTACACCGAGGGCCGCGGCTGGCACGACGCGCAGCTTCTGCCCTACGGCCCCATCAGCCTTGACCCGGCCGCTATGGTCTTCCACTACGGCCAGGAACTGTTCGAGGGCATGAAGGCCTACCCGACGGCCGACGGCCGCGTCCTTCTGTTCCGCCCGGAAAAGAACGCCGAGCGCATGATCCGTTCCTGCCAGCGCATGTGCATGGCGTCCCTGCCCGTCGAAGACTTTGTCCAGTGCGTCGAAGCGCTGGTAAAAGCCGATCGCGACTGGATTCCCACCGCCCCCGGCACCTCGCTCTACCTGCGCCCCTTCATCATCGCCACCGACGCCATGCTGGGCGTCCACGCGTCGCATACTTATAAGGCCATTTTCCTCGCGTCGCCGACCGGCAGCTACTATGCCAACGGCTTCGCCCCCATCCGCATTTATGTCGAGGATGAGTACACCCGCGCCTCGCGCGGCGGCACCGGCTACGCCAAATGCGGCGGCAACTACGGCGGCAGCCTGAAGGCCCAGGAAAAGGCCGAAAAGCTGGGCTACAACCAGGTTCTGTGGCTGGACAGCATCGAGCAGAAGTATGTTGAAGAAGTCGGCGCCATGAACATGATGTTCAAAATCGACGGCGAAATCGTCACCGCGCCGCTCGACGGCACCATTCTGCCCGGCGTCACCCGCGACAGCTGCCTGCAGCTTCTGCGCGACTGGGGCTTTAAGGTTTCCGAGCGCAAGCTGTCGGTCGACGAACTGGTCGACGCCGCCCACGCCGGCAAGCTGGAAGAAGCTTTCGGCTGCGGCACCGCCGCCGTCATCTCGCCCGTTGGCGAAATCTATTACAAGGGCGAAAAGCACGTCATCAACAACTTCGAAATCGGCGAGGTTTCGCAGAAGCTGTACGACAACCTGACCGGCATCCAGTGGGGCCGCCTGCCCGACCCGCACGGCTGGACGCACGAGGTCAAATAAGCCGTTTTTCTTTCTTTCCACCCACGCGCAGCGCTCCCGTGAAGTTTTTCACGGGAGCGTCTTTGTTGTCCGGCTTCGCCCCACCCGGCTGATGGAACACATATTTTTTGCATATAGTAACAGGGAAGAGGTGAGAAAATGCCCCAGCAGCCATTTTTCATGCAGTGGTTTTTCGGCCTGCCCCCCGAGCTGATGACGGCGCTGGCCACTGTGCTCGGCTTTGCGCTGCTGGGCGACTTAAACGCCAACCAGCAGAACTCACTGGGCAACTTTCTCATGCTCATCGCACAGGTGCTTGAAACCAACGCCACGCAGCAGCAGCTTTTGCAGGGCAACGCCCAAAATCAGCAGCTGGCCGATATGCAGCGCTCCATCGACGAGCTGCGCGCCGAGCTTGCGCGCCTGCGCGGGGAAATCACTCCACCGCCTCCTCGATAACGTCCTCGACTTCGGTGTCGTTTTCCGGCGCAAGGTACAAAACGTCCAGCTTGACGCTGGCCGCGCCCAACGCAAAGGCGTTGGCGACAAACAGCCAGGTCAGCGTGCTGCTTTCCGGGTTCTTTTTGTGATCTACCCAGGCGAGATAAAGGAAGTACAGCGCGACGGCCGTCATAATCGCGGTGCTCACACGGGGAAACTCGTCGATAAAGGAATAGTCTTTGCAGGGGTACCGGCCCTCCCGCTGATCTTTAATGCCCTGCAGCACCATGATGGACAGGACGGTGGCGATGATGACGGCCACCAGCGCGGCCATCTGCATGTCTATGCTCTGCCAGTAATTTCCTGTTTCGCCGCCGGCCGGCGCCTGCCCCTGGGGCGACTCGCTCTCCTGGCTCCGGTTTTCGCCATACTGCGCGTTTTCGGCCATTCCATCACCTCCGCCTCTTTCCAGTGTATGCCCGCGCTCGGCGCGCGGAACTTTTTCTTTGCCCCGCGCGTCAAACAGGGGTATAATAGCATTATTCCCCGACTCCCCGCTCTGGAGGTTTCCGTATGAAAAGATTTTGGCTTTCAGCCTTTTGCCTGGCGCTGTGCTGCCTTCTGTGCAGCTGCCGCTTTTTCTCTCCCGCCGTTCCCGACGCGCCGACGGACGGTGTCGATGCAGACGGTCAGGAACCGTCCCCTGCTCCCGATCCCCTGCCGCTGCCCGCCGGCGACGGCGTCGACTGGAACGACGCCCCCGCACAAAGCGTCGGCGAAGGCGGCCGGCCCGACAGCGAGCCGGCGATGCCGTCCCACTCTTATTCGGCCTATGGCTATTGCAGCTATGACAACTTTTACACCGCAGACAAGCCCGACGAGCACGGCGTGCTGCTTGGTACTCAGTCCGTGTCCATCACCGGCCTGCGCAACCAGGTTTTGCAAAACCGCCTCAACGAGCTGATTGAAAAGCGCGTGCAGGAACTGGCCTCTGCCGAAGCGCCCTGCAGCGCCGACGAACTGCGCGCGCTGGCAGACGGGCACGGGGCCGCTTCCGCCTACGTCAACCGCTTTATTTATGTCAACGCGCAGGTTTCGGGACGGGTCCTGTCGCTGCGCTTTGTGATGTCCGACTCGCTGTCCCTCCGCGACGCCAACGGCGACGACGCCGCTTTGGACGAATGGGTACAGCTCGGTGCTTCGCAGGACTGGCATATGTACGATATGCACGACGGCCGGCGGCTGCGGCTGCGCGATCTCTTTTTTGACGGCGCGGAATACGCCCCCGTTGTGGACGCCGCCATCGCCGAAGCGCTGTCGGAGGCCGAGGACAGCTTTTCGCTCAAACGCGCCTTTCGCGGTCTGCCCGAAGATTACCCCTATGTCGACGCGCAGGACGGCAGCCTTTGCATCTGGTTCCCCGCGGACAACCCCTATATCGACGGCGAGTACTATTTCAGCATCGGCCCCGAAACGCTTTATTCCCTGTGCTCTGTTTTATACGAGGATCCGTCCGCCTACCTGACCGACGAGGCCACCGTCAATTTCTCCGCCTTTTCCCACCCCATCAACGTTTCGGCACACCCCTTTGAAGGGGCGGCTGCCGCGCAGACAGACGGCCAGAGCGCCCCGCTGTACGCGCCCCGACTGAGCGGCGGCGCTTCCCAGTCCGTCATGGACGCCGTCAACACCGCGCTGGGGGATTTTGAAGAGCGCTACAAAACCCTTGACTACCTTCCGCCGCAAATCACCGACGCCTGGGATTCGTGGGACTTCCACAGCGTCGACACCAATTTTTACGCCCTCGGCGATCTGTTCTGCGTGCAGTACGTCACCTCGATTTTCGGCGCCGACTACAGCTATTCCCACGACGAATCGCTGGTCTTTGACCTGCGCACCGGCCGGCGGCTGACAGCCGCTGACCTTCTCGTTCCGTCGGACGGGCTTTCAGCCCTTTTGGAGCAAAACGGCGTCACCCAACCGCTTGAAGAACTGGATTTTCTTCTCGTCGACTACGGCTACGGCGTCATCCTGCCCGCCCAATCGCTTTTCCATGACCCGGTATACATTCCGCCCGAGCACTTCAATTTTGCTCTGCTTGAAAGTGAGGAGACGCCATGAAACGCCTTTTTGCCGTCTTTTTGTCCCTTTGCCTGCTTGTGACGCTGGCAGCCTGCCGCAGGACCGATGAACAGCTCCCCGATGAACCGGTCGGCGGCGCGCCGGACGTGGAAAAGCCGGTTTTTACCGCCGATACGCTGCCGCGGCTCGACGGCTCGACGGCCACCATCCCCCTGTCCGAAGCGCTGGTGCAGAGCCTGCTCGGCTATACGCCCGAGCAGGCGCAGGATTTTGTCAACCACGCCACCACCCATTTTGCCTATGAAAATCTCATCGCAGGCGACTGCGACATCATTTTTGTCACCCCGCCCTCGGCCGACGAAGAGGAACTGATGGCCGGCAGCGGCGAGGAGTTCGAGGTCGTGCCCGTCGTCAAAGACGCTTTCGTTTTTTTGACCGGCGCGGACAACCCGGTTCAAAGCCTGACCGTGGAGCAACTGCGGGATATTTACACCGGGAAAACGACCAACTGGAGCGCGCTCGGCGGCCCGGACGCCGACATCACCGCCTATCAGCGCGAGGACAACTCCGGCAGCCAGACGCTGATGTACAAGCTGCTGGTGCCCAAAGCCGATATCATGGCCGCGCCGCGCGAGCTGATCATTGAAGACATGGGCGGCCTTGTCGACGCCGTTTCCGACTACCAGACCGGCGCTTCGGCGCTGGGGTATTCGGTTTTCTATTACGCCAGCGGCATGTACACCAACAGCGGCTCGCGCCTGATGGCGGTAAACGGCGTCGAACCGACGGCCGAAACCATTGCTTCTGGCGATTACCCGCTGACCGACGCTTACTACGCGGTTTTCCGCAAAAGCCAGGCCGCCGATTCCCCTGTCCGGCAGCTTTTGGCGTGGATTCTTTCTGACGAGGGGCAAAAACTGATGCAGGCGGCCGGTTATGTGCCGCTGCGCGTACTGGAGTGATACTGTCTTTATGGAAACCCCGCGCACCGTACTGGAAAAACACATTGTGCTGACCGATTTTGACTGCGACCTCAACCGGCGCGTCACGCCGGGCAGCCTGCTGCGCCATGTGCAGCAAATCGGCACCGACCACTGCGACAGCTGGGGCGTCACCGCCGCGCGCTATGACGCGACAGGCACCGCCTTTCTGCTGGCCAAGCTGTCGCTGCACATCACGGGCAGCGCCTTTATCGGCGACTCCCTGCGCCTGGTCACCCGCCCGTCGGCGCCCCGGCGCGCCATTTTCTTCCGCTTTACCGAGTTTTTTGACGCGCAGGGCCAGAGCGTCGCCTCTGTCGACGCGCGCTGGGTGCTGGTCGACCGTGAAACCCGGCGCATTCTGCGCCAGCCGCCCGAAGCGCTCGTTTTCCCCGCCATGCCCGAAACCGTCCCGACCCACAACTTCTCCGTCAAGCGGGCCGCCGATATGCGGCCGGCCGGCACGGCCGCTGCGACCTTCTGCCGCTGCGACATCAACAGCCACCTGAACAACACCGTATACGCCGACATCGTCTGCGACGCCCTTCCGCCTGAACAAATGCGCAGCCGGCCGCTCGCCGCCCTGACGCTGGCTTACCACCACGAGCTCCGCTTCGGCGAAGCAATGGAGCTTTCGCTCGGGGAGCTGGAAGGCGGCGGCTTTGCCGTCGCGGGCCGGCGCAGCGGCGAAGCCATTTTTGAAGCCAACGCTTTTTTTGCAGAATAACGCCCCGCACGGCGGCCTGCCTGCCGAAAAGTCCGGGCAAGCCGCCCTTTACGCCGGCGGCCGGTTATGGTACAATAGCATTTAAAGGCCAGCGGACAAGCATTTTGTCCAGGCTATTTCCCTGATAGGAGCGTGTCGCCCGTGCAAAAAACAGCCGCAAAGCTGGAAAAGCTCTTTTTTGCTTTTCTTCTCATAAACCCGTTGCTCGACGTGCTGTCCGGCGCCTATATCATGCTGATTGAAGTGCTGACCGGCAATTCGGTCAGTCAGTTTGATATGCCGCTGACCCCCAGTCTGGTTCTGCGCATGTTCTTTTTACTGCTTTTCGCGTTTTACGCCCTCATCGTCGTCGATAAAAAAGCCATTCTGACCATGGCGGGCATCGGCGTCGCGTGGGCGGCCTCGGTGCTGGGCGAGTTCCTTTTCTTCTACCGCTTCAGCCTGATGAGCGATTTGACCTACATCGTCCGTTTTGCCTACAACGTCGCCGTCCTCGTCGTTTACGCACGGGTCTTTCAGCGCTGCGGGCTGACGCGCGAACGCTTGATGCAAAAGCTGGGCAACACCTTTGTCTTTTCCCTCAACCTTTTGTCGCTGGCCATACTCATCCCCTACCTGTTCCAGGTGGGCTACAGCACCTATGCCGACCGGTTCGGCTACCGCGGCTTCCGCGGCTTCTTCTACTCGGGCAACGACATTACCGCCATCATGATGTCCCTGCTCCCCATCTGCATCTGCCTGTTTATGCAGCTGCCGGGGAACGCGCCGCGCAAAAAATGGATTGCCTATGCCGCGGCGCCCGCCTTTACCCTGGTCGCCATGTGCCTGATCGGCACCAAAACGGCCTTTATCGGCGTGGGCGCAGCCGTCGGCGCGCCGCTTGTGTACGCGCTCGTCCGCTTTTTCTCCAAAAAAGAACGGACGCCCCTGATCCGGCTGGGCGTCGTATTGCTGATTTTCGCGCTGACCCTCGGCTTTTTGATGCTCTTTGCCTCGGCCAACGTGCTGAGCGAAATCTCGGAATCCTTTAACGCCATGAGCGACATCACCGAACGTGAGGGCGCGGCGACCGCGCTGCTTTCCGGCCGGCAGAACAAGCTCAAACGCGCTTTTGACCTGTACCGCAAGGGTGGGGTCTACTGCATTCTGTTCGGTCTGGGGCGCGGCACGCAGCAATATGTCATCGAAATGGATGTGTTTGAGGTCATCCTTTATTACGGCGTTCTGGGCGCTGCCGCGCTGCTGTGGCTCTATGTCAAGCTGGGGGTGCAGTTCCTCATCAATCTCTTCCGGCGTTTTGACCTGATGGGCCTGTGCATCGCCGTTTCGCTGGCGCTGTGCGCCGGGTACCTTGTCATTGCCGGGCACGTGCTTTTCAGCGTATCGTCGGGCTTTTACTTTGCCATCATCCTGGCCCTTTCCCGCCTTTACTACACGCCGCAGCCCGAAGAGCTGCGCATTTACTGATGCTGCGGGGCGTCGGCCGCGAAAGCGGCCTGGCTCTGGGCGAGCTTTTGCGCGCCCACCCCGATTTTGCCTCTCTGGCCGGCGACGCCGTACACGACTGGCTGCCCGCCGCGCTGCGCGATCCTGGCAGCGCGCTTTCGCTGCTGCTGCGGGAAAACGGCTTTGCCCCCGCTTTTTCCGTCCGGCAGATGATGTACAGCGGCGGTCCCTTTCCCGAACCGGCCCTGCCCTTTTCCCCATACCGGGACGGCGATTACCCTGCCGTGCAGGAGCTTATTTCGCGCAGCTTTTATGATTTGCGCCGCGCCGTCGGCATCACGCCCGAATATATCGCGCCGTCGCCCGAATGCCGCGAGCTTTTCGCGCGCTGCGCCGGCGATTTGTTCACGCTGCGTCAGGGCGGCCGCATCATCGGGTTCTGCACCGCCATAGAACATGAGGTCGACAATGTCTGCGTCGATGAAGGGCACCGCGGCCAAGGCCTGGGCGCCGCGCTCGTCATGCGCGCCGTCAACCACATTCTGCAAAAGGGCGAGCCATCTGCCCGGCTCTGCGTCGTCGACTGGAACGCCGGCGCCTACGCCCTGTACCACAAGCTGGGCTTTACCGACCTGTATACCACTTACCTGTTCCGCAAAGCTGAATAAAGGAGCGTTCTGATGCTTGGACTCGCACTCGAGGGCGGCGGCGCGCGCGGCGCGTACCACATCGGCGCCATGCAGGCCTGTCTGGAAGAAGGGCTTGTCTTTGACGCCATTGCCGGCACCTCTATCGGCGCCATCAACGGCGCCATGTTCGCGCAGGGCGATTACGCCGTAGCGCGCGAGCTGTGGCTGAAAATGACGAGTAGCGATCTGTTCACGGAAGAAGAGATTCATTTTCTTGCCCTGATCAGCCGCGGCAAACTGTCGGTCGAAGGACTCAGCTACTTCCGTGAAAAAGCGCGCGAAACGCTGAGCGGCGGCGGGGTGGACAGCAGCCGCGTCCGCGCCATTATCGAAAAGTATGTCGACGTTGACAGGCTTCTCAAAAGCCCTGTCGATTTTGGCCTTGTCACCGTTTCGGTGCCCGACTTCAAACCGCTTGAGCTGTTCAAGGGGCAGATGGAGCCGGAGCGTGTGCGCGACTATATTCTGGCCAGCGCATCCTTCCCCGGTATGGAGCAGGTGTCCATCGGCAAAAAGCGCTATATGGACGGCGGCGCTTATGACAACTGCCCGGTCAACCTGCTTATTGAGCGCGGATGCGACACCATTTTGGCCGTGCGCACGCTGGGGCTGGGCATTTACCGCCCCCCGCGCGACAAGACCAAAAAGGTCATCACGGTTCTCCCCAGCGAAAAGCTCGGACCGATTATGGAATTCGACACCGACGTTTCGCGGCATAGCATCCGCGTCGGCTATTACGACACCCTGCGTCAGCTGCGCCATTACGGCGGCCGGCAATATTACCTGACGGCCGGCTTTGCCGCCATTCCCGCCTTTCAACGCTTTGCGCTCGTTGACGAGGAGAGTGCCGTCCGCGCGGCGCGCGCCCTCAAAATCTCGCAGCGCCTGCCGCCGCGCCGGCTGCTCTTCGAGCGGGTGCTCCCCACCCTTGTCGGCGAGCTTGATCTGCCCAAAAACGCCCATTACGGCGACCTACTGACCGCCATGCTGGAAAACCGGGCGCATCGCGCCGGGCTGGAGCGGCTGGCTATCTACACGCCCGCAGACTTTTTGCGCCGGGTGCGCGCCCTGTCCCCCGACCCGGACTGCAAGGATTCCCTTTCGCGCGGCGCGCGCGATGCCTGCGACATTTTAATCGACGCCCTGTAACCATGCCGAAGAACGCCTGCGGGCGTTCTTTTTTTGCACACGGCGGCCGGCACGCTCTTATACTGTGATAAGGGGATCCGCCCGAAACCCCCAATTTCATTGACAAGGAGCGATGCTTATGAACACATCCGGCGCTTTGAGCTGCCTGAAGGAAGGGCAGCGCGCGCGGGTTTTGACCATATTGGAAGAGGGAAGTATGCGCCGCAGACTCCAGGACATCGGCCTGATCGAGGGCACTCTGGTTGAATGCGTGCAGAAAAGCCCGGCCGGCGATCCGGTCGCCTACAGTGTCCGCGGCGCCGTCGTCGCCCTGCGCGCCGAACAGTCGGCCTCCGTCATCGTACAGCTGTAAAGGGGGCGGCATGGAGCGGCAAGACACATTCTGTATTGATTCCATCCCGCAGCGGCAGACAGGCGACGGCCCGGTTATCGCCCTGGCCGGCAACCCCAATGTGGGCAAAAGCACCGTTTTCAACGCGTTGACCGGCATGAACCAGCACACCGGCAACTGGCCCGGCAAAACGGTCGCGCTGGCGCAGGGCCGCTGCCGGCACGGGCAAAACGATTTCCTTCTGGTTGATTTGCCCGGTACATATTCCCTGCTGGCACACTCGGCCGAAGAAGAGGTGGCGCGCGACTTCATCTGCTTCGGCCGGGCCGACGCCACCATTGTCGTATGTGACGCCACCTGTCTGGAGCGCAGCCTCAACCTTGTTTTGCAAATCCTCGAAATGACCGGCCGCGTCGTCGTCTGCGTCAATTTACTCGACGAGGCGCGCAAAAAGCATATCCGCATCGATTTAAAAGCACTGGAACGGGCCCTCGGCGTCCCGGTCGTCGGCGCCAGCGCCCGTTCGGGCGAAGGGCTGGACGCTCTTTTGGAACGCGCCGGACAGATGGCGCGCGGCGGCTTTGACACGCAGCCCGTTCCGCCGCGTTATACTTCCCTGCTGGAGAAGGCTATCGCGCTGGTGCAGACGCCGCTTGAACCGCTGACAGCCGGCAACTTGTCGCCGCGCTGGCTCGCCGTCCGCCTGCTGTGCGGCGACGGCGACGCGACACGCCAGGCCTCCGAATTTCTTCAATATTCTTTGGGCAGCGATCCTGTGCTGCAAAGCGCGCTGAAAGAGGCGCGGGCCTTGCTGCAAAGCGAGGGGGTTCAGGACCAGAAGCTGCGTGATCAAATCGCCGCCTGCCCTGTTTTATGGGCCGAAGGCGTGGCGGCTGAATCGGTTTTTTTTGAAGAAAACGACTGCAACGCGCGTGACCGGCGGCTCGACCGCCTGTTCACCAGCCGCCGCACCGGCATTCCCGTCATGCTGCTGCTGCTTTTCGGCGTCTTCTGGCTGACCATTGCCGGCGCCAACCTGCCTTCGCAATGGCTTTCCCGGCAGCTGTTCCGCGTGCAGGACTGGCTGAGCGCCCTCTTTCACACCTGGGGCGCGCCCGAATGGCTGCACGGTGCGCTGGTGCTGGGAGTCTACCGGGTTCTGGCATGGGTCGTTTCGGTCATGCTGCCGCCTATGGCCATCTTTTTCCCGTTTTTTACCCTGCTCGAAGATTTTGGCTATCTTCCGCGTGTCGCCTTTAATCTGGACCATTATTTCAAAAAGGCCTGCGCCTGCGGAAAACAGGCGCTTACGATGTGTATGGGATTCGGGTGCAATGCGGCCGGCGTCACCGGCTGCCGCATCATCGACTCGCCGCGCGAGCGGCTGATCGCCATCGTCACCAACGCGCTGGTTCCCTGCAACGGCCGCTTCCCCACCATCCTGACCATTCTCAGCATGTTTTTCATTGGCGCGTCAGCCGGGCTGGGGGCCAGCCTTCTGTCGGCGCTGCTGCTGACCGGCGTCATTGTCCTGGGCGTCGTCATGACCTTTGCCTGTTCGGCGCTCCTTTCCAAAACGCTGCTGCGCGGCGTGCCGTCGGGCTTTACGCTGGAACTGCCCCCGTACCGCCGGCCGCAGGTCGGCAAGGTCATCGTGCGCTCGGTCTTTGACCGCACTCTGTTTGTGCTGGGGCGCGCCGCCGCCGTCGCCGCACCGGCCGGCCTTGTCATCTGGCTGTGCGCCAACATCACCGTGGGCGACGCCAGCCTGCTCAGCCACATGGCCGGCGCGCTTGACCCCTTTGCCCGGCTTCTGGGCCTGGACGGCGTCATCCTCATCGCCTTTATCCTCGGCTTTCCCGCCAACGAAATCGTCATTCCCATCGCCGTCATGGCGTATCTGTCCACCGGCAGCATTATGGAGCTGGGCACGGCCGAACTGCACACCCTGCTCCTTCAAAACGGCTGGACGCCGGTCACCGCCCTATGCACCGTTTTATTCTCGCTGTTTCACTGGCCGTGCTCGACGACCTGCCTGACCATCAAGCACGAAACGGGCAGCCTGAAGTGGACGCTCGTTTCCTTCGCCCTTCCGACCGCCATCGGCTGCGCCCTGTGTTTTCTCGTCGCATCGGCCGCCCGCCTGCTCGGTCTGGGCTGAGACGGGCTTGTCACAAACCCAATCGACAAAACAGAAAGCACACATCCCCGTTTTTTTGGGCATGTGTGCTTTTTTGTATATTGAGCTGGCAGCGGGATATGGTATAATATCTTAAACCGGGCATTTACAGTGCCCACTGCCCCGGCCGCGCCCGCGGCGGCCGGTATCCTGTGAAAAACGGATGAAAAGGAGCCCGATTATGCGTGAATACCTGAAAAGTGTGAAAATCAGCTTTATCTTCGCGTCGGTTTTTTACATCGCGCTGGGCGTAGTCCTGCTCGTCTGGCCCGATCTGAGCAGCACCGCCATCTGCTACACCTTCGGCTGCCTGCTGCTCATCTACGGGCTGACCACCGTCATCAGCTATTTTGTCCGCGACGGCCGCCTGGGCAGCTTCCGCTTTGAGCTGCTGCTCGGCATCATTCTGACGGCGCTCGGCGCCTTTTTCCTGACGCAGCCACAGTTTATTCTGTCCATCCTGCCCGTCTTTTTCGGGCTGTATATCATTTTTGACAGTCTGGTCAACCTGCGCCGCGCGCTCGAGCTGCGCCGGCTCGGCTACCCCAAATGGTGGCTGGCGCTTGTGCTGTCGCTGGTGGCCGCGGCCTTTGGCGCGCTCATCTTGTACAATCCCTTTGCCGCGGCGACAACGGTCATCGCCGTCATCGGCGCGGCCCTCATTTACCAGGGCGTTTCCGATTTGTGGAGCATCCATATGGTGGCGCGGCTGGGCCGCGAAATTCAAAAAGCGGTCACCCCTATCGAGGGGGAATACACCGTGCTGGACGACGAACAGCCGTAGGACTACACCCAGCGCTCGCCCTCGACGCTGACGCGCCCTTTGCGCGTCATGCCGCCGCACGCCGTAATGCGCCCCTTGCCCGTCCCGCGCAGCGCGATGACGTCGCCTGCGTCAACGTGGGCGTCGGGCCGCTGGCATTCCAGGTGGTTGAGCGACACCCGCCCACCCCTGACCATGTCCTGCGCTTCGGTGCGCGACAGATTGAACAGCCCCGAAACGGCGGCGTCCAGCCGCAGGCTCTGCACGGTAAAGCGAACCGGCCGCGTCTCGACGGTCTGCGCCGGGACGGCCTGCCAGGGGACCAGCTCGGCGCGCACGCCGGCCCTGCCGACGCGCTCCAGGCTCTGCGCCGCCAGCCGCGCGACGGGCGCCAGCGCAATCAGCCACGCTTGCTCGCCCTCTATGGCGATGTCCCCGACGGCATGGCGTTCGACGCCCAGCGCCAACACCGACCCCAAAACGTCGCGGTGCGTTGGCGCGCCAAAGCGCGCCGTCAGGTGGACGCCGCATACCTCGTCAAACGAATAGCTGCCCGGCTCCTGCCAGTCGGGAAAGAAAAAGGCCATTTTCCTTTCACAGCCTGTCGGGCCGCCCCACAGCACCAGCCCGTCAAGGCCGGCTTGCCGGCAGTCGGCCTGCGCCCACATCTGTTCGGCCGGCGTCAAAAACCCGGTGCAGCACACCTCGCCGCGCCGGCCGGCGCGCATGTGCAGCTCGCGCAGCCGGGCCAGCAGTTCCTGACGTTCCATTGCTTCCGCACTCCTTCCCGCCCGCCGGGCTTTGCCGGCGGCTCCCCTATTCTACCACGTCCGGGGGGCGGAATGCGAGATCTTTTTTCGAATGGCCGTGCTCAGGCCGCACAGCGGAATGCACAGCAGAAACCACAGCAGGCTGTAAAGCGGACAGATTTGCCCCCCGAGGTTGCCCGGGCGGCCGGTGTAGTCCCACACCTGATGCTTTTTGTTAAACAGGCAGCCGGCCGCCAGTTCGACGGCGGTAATGGCCGCCGAGCCCATCAGGCACCGCCGCCACAGCGGCGCGCGCGGAAAGAGCCTGTTAATGTGGTGGGCCGCGGCAAAGCCGGCGCCGCCGGCCAGCGCCATCGACCAGTGGGTCCGCCCGCGCCACGCCATTTCCAGCACGCAGTAGCCCACGCCGCCCACCAGGGCCGTTTCGCCGTATTCCCGTTTGTTTTTCATAGAATCACCGTGTATAGCATTTCCCCCAGAACACTTTCCATGCAAAGGAGGACTTCCCCTGTGCCGACCGAACGCAGCATTCTTTTTGTCATCAACCCCCACGCCGGGCGCTCTGACATCCGCAGCAAACTGCTGGACATTCTGCAAATTTTCACTGAAGCCGGTTTTTCCGTCTCGGTGCGCCCCACCCTGCGCGCCGGCGAGGTCGGCGAAATCATCCAGAGCCGCCGCGGCCAGTTTGACATTCTCGTCTCGTGCGGGGGCGACGGCACCCTGAACGAGACCGTCAACGGCCTGATGGCCCTGCCTGCGTCCGAACGCCCGCCGCTGGGATATCTGCCCAGCGGCACGGTCAACGATTTTGCGGCCAGCCTGGGCATTTCGCGCAATATGACCGAAGCCGCCCGGTGCGTCGCCGCGGGGAACAGCAGCCCGGTCGACGTCGGCCGCTTCGGCGAACGGTATTTCTCCTATATCGCCGCCTTCGGCGCTTTTACCGAGGTTTCATACCAGACGCCGCAGCAGAGCAAGCTGCTGCTCGGCCGCACGGCCTATATTCTGGAGGGCATCAAGCGCCTGCCGGTGCTCAAGGCTTACCCGATGCAGGTCGAAGGCGACGGCTTTTCCGTCGAAGGCGAATTCCTCTTCGGCATGGTCAGCAACTCCTCTTCGGTCGGCGGGTTTCATTTAAACGACAAGCAGCTCGTGTCCATGTCAGACGGGCTTTTAGAGGTGACGCTGGTGCGCAATCCGCAGAACATCGGCCAGCTGACCGCCGTCGTCAACTCCATCCTGCACCAGAATTTTGATTCGGAATACGTCCACTCCTTTAAATCGACGCGCGCGTGTTTCCATTCGCAGTCCGCCGTGCCCTGGACGCTCGACGGCGAGTTTGGCGGCAGCCCCAGCGACGTCGAAATCTCGGCCGTGCCCCATGCGGTGCGCGTCTTCTGCCCCGCGCAGGGCTGACGCCCTTTCAAAGAGCCGAAGCGGCTCTTTTTTTGTTGATTTCGACGGCGTTTTTCCGCCGGCCCGGCCTGCTCCGCCCCTTGACAACGGGACGATTTTCCTGTAAGATAGAGGCAGTTGTTACTCTTTTGTAATGTTTGACTTTAATTTGTAACCTCTTGAAAGGAGGTCAAACCCATGCGCATTTACATCGGCGCGCGCGGCGGCTCTTTCTTCTCTCCCACGCGGCGCAGCCCCTTCTGCTCGCTGCGCCGCATTTTTGTCAAGGCCAAGGTCCGGCTGTACCGCATGGCCAATGTAGGCGGTAACACCCGCACCGCGCAGGAAGCCCGCAGCCTGGCTGCCAGCCTGGCGGGGACCGCCCTGCGCGCCGGCCGCGGCGTTGCGCGCCTGGGCGCCGCTGCCGTCGGCAAATGCCAAAGCCGCGCCGCCGTTCTGCGTGAGCCCGTGCTTGATCGGCTCACCAAAGCCAAAACCCTTTTGTGGGGCCTGCGGCTGCGCGTACAGGAAAGCGTCACAACGGCTTTTGCTTCGCGCTCGCGCACGGTTCCCTGTCTGTGCCTGATCACCGCCACCATTCTTGTTTTTTCATGGAGCTATTTCGGCGTCGGCCTTGAAGTGACGCTGGACGGCCAGAGCCTGGGCTTTGTCGAAACCAAAGAGGAAATGGAAGCGCTCATTGACGAAGTTGAAGCGACGGCCGCCGAATATCTCGGCACTCCCTATCACCTGGGTTCCGAGGTTTCCTACTCCTTCGGCTACATCCACCGCGACAATATGCTCGACCCCAACGCCACGCGCGACCTTTTGCTGGCGTCGGTCAACGGCGTTTCCACGCAGTACGCCCTGCTCGTCGACGGCGAACTGGTGGGCGCGTCCAGCAGCCGCACGGCGCTCGATTTGCTGCGCCAGCGCCTTTTGAAAGACGGCACCGGCACTTCGGACGACGTCAAGACCGAGTTTGTGCAGGACGTGCGCATTGAAGAGCGCACCGTCCCCAACTCCGCCATCCGTTCCATTGAAGAAATTGAGGCGCTTCTGAGCGGCAACTCGCAGGAGGTCGTCACCTACACCGTGCAGGACGGCGACACCGTCAGCGCCATTGCGCAGCGTTTTTCGCTGACGACCGCCCAGATAGAGGCGCTCAACCCCGACCTCAATGTCAGCCGCATTCACGCCGGCGACACGCTGAAAATTTCGGCCGCCGTACCTGTTTTGTCCATCAAGCAGACGCGCAAAATCGAGTACACCGAACCCATCGCCTATGAAACGGTGACGCAGAAGACCGACGAGCTGTACACCAACCAGAGCCGCATCGTCCAGAAGGGCGTCAACGG
Organism: uncultured Clostridium sp.; assembly: GCA_947427035.1. Lineage (GTDB taxonomy): Bacteria > Bacillota > Clostridia > Oscillospirales > Butyricicoccaceae > Ventrousia. The sequence goes on along the minus strand of CANEGK010000008.1, from coordinate 11,855 downwards.
CACGGCGAGCGTTTCGGCCAACGTCGTGTACATCGACGGGCAGGAGCAGAGCCGCGAAGTCCTTTCCTACAACGTCGTCACCCAGCCCACGACGCAGATTAAGGAAGTCGGCACCAAAGCGCTGCCGGCCAAAGCGCCCAAGGGCAATTTTATCAACCCCTTCCGCGCCGGCCGCCGCACCTCGCTGTACGGCTGGCGGCGCTCGGGCTTCCACACCGGGCTTGATTTGGCCGGCGCGCTCGGCAGCCCCATCGTGGCCGCCGACGGCGGCACCGTCACCCTGGCGCGCTGGAACGGCGGCTACGGCTATTGCGTCATCATCGACCACGGCAACGGCTACCAGACCCTGTACGGCCATTGCAGCAAGCTGCTGGTCAGCGTCGGGCAAAAGGTGGCGCAGGGCGAGCAAATCGCCAAAGTGGGCAGCACCGGCAATTCGACCGGCCCGCACTGCCACTGGGAAGTGCGCATCAACGGCAAGACGGTCAACCCCGCCAGCTATATCGGCAAGTCCTATTAATTGTTTTTCCTGCCGGCGCGTCTTTGAAAGACGCGCCGGTTTTCCATTTACAAGCCCGGCGCGCAGTGCTACAATAAGGGTGTCCGCTGACGAGGGGCAGCGGATGTCCTGTCTAATATCGCCAACAGAAAGGATGAATCCAGATGAGACTGCTTGTCCTCATTCTCAACAAGGTAGAGCTGCTCGACGAACTGCTGGAAGAGCTGGCCCGCGCCCATATCGGCGGAGCGACCATTCTGCAAAGCCGCGGCATGGCGCACGAGCTGTACCGCAACTCGATGGACGCTTCCAGCTTCCTCGGCTCACTGCGCCTGCTGCTCGACCCGGATCGCGAGCAGAATCTGACCATTTTGACCGTCGTGCACGAAGACAAAGTGCCCGTCGCCGTGGAAATTATCGAGCGCGTGGTCGGCGACCTCAGCCGCCCCGACACCGGCGTCGTCTTTACCGTGCCGGTTGACTTTACGAAAGGGATGCAATAAGAAGTGGAAGAACCCAATTTGTTTCTGGCCCTGGCCGTCATTTTGCTGTCAGGGCTTTTTTGCGGGCGCGTCGTCAAACACCTGCGCCTGCCCAATGTAACGGGCTACCTGCTGGCCGGCCTGCTGCTGGGGCCGTATGTCCTCGGCTTTTTGCAGGACGGTATGCTGGAAGGGCTCAACTTTATCTCTGAAATGGCGCTGGCTTTTATCGCCTTTTCCATCGGCGGCGAGTTCAAGGCCAGCTATTTCCGGCGCGTCGGGGCGACCCCCATCGTCATCGCGCTGTGCGAGGGGCTGGGGGCTGTCGTCGTCGTGACGCTGGCTTTGTACCTTTCCGGCCAGTCGCTCCCCTTTTCGCTCATTCTGGGCGCCATTGCCTCGGCCACTGCGCCGGCCGCCACCGTTCTGGTCATCAAACAGTACAAGGCCAAAGGCCCGCTGACCTCGACGCTTTTGAGCGTCGTCGCGCTGGACGACGCCGTCGCCCTTATCGCGTTCGGCTTTTCCGTCGCGCTGGCCAAAAGCCTGTCCGGCTCCGGCGCCTTCAAGCTGTCCTCGCTGCTCGCGCCGCTGGGCGAGGTCGCCCTTTCGCTGCTTTTGGGCGCAGCGCTCGGCGCGCTCTTTCTGCTGCCGCTGCACTTTTTCAAAAAGGACTCCAACCGGCTGTGCATCACCGTCGCCTTTGTCTTTTTGGGCACGGCGCTGGCCGATATGGTGGGAGCTTCTGCCCTGCTGACCAATATGGTCATGGGCGCGGCGCTCGTCAACCTGACCAAGTCCGCCCCTGACATCTTCCGCATAGCCGATTTTGTCACGCCCCCTATCTTCACGATGTTTTTCGTCGTGTCGGGCGCCGAGCTCAACCTGTCGGTCCTGCCCGTCGTCGGCCTGGCCGGGGCGGTCTACATCATCATGCGCGTCGTCGGCAAATGGCTGGGCGCTTCGCTGGGCGCGGCCGTTATGCACGCCGACCCTGTCATTAAAAAGTACCTGGGCCCCACCCTCATTCCGCAGGCCGGCGTCGCCATCGGCCTGACGCTGGTGGCGCGCGAAGTTGTGCCCGAGCACGCCGCGGCTATCCGCGCCATTGTTCTGTGCGGCACGCTGATTTATGAAATCATCGGCCCGATGGTCGCCAAAATCTGCCTGACCAAAGCGGGCGAAATCACCGAGCAATAAATCCGGCTTTCAAAGGAGACGCCTATGACCCGACGACTTTTTGACGACGAGCCCGCGCTTTTTGACGTACAGGCGCAGGTGCTTTCTTGCATGCCCTGCGACGGGGGCTTTGCCGCTGTTTTGGACCAGACCGTCTTTTTCCCGCGCGGCGGCGGCCAGCCGTGTGAAAGCGGCGCCCTCGGCGGCCTGCCGGTCCGCGACGTGTATGAGGAAAACGGGCAAATCCTGCACATTGTCCCCGCCCCGGTCGGGGGTGAAGTCGCGCTGCACATCGACGGCGGACAGCGGCTCGAGCACATGCGCCACCACCTGGGCCAGCACATTCTCTCGGCCGTCATCGAGCAGACCTTCGGCATTTCGACCGTCATCGCCCGCATCGAAGAGGCCGGCCCGCATATCGAGCTGACCGGTGCGCTGAACGACGAGCAGCTGGTGCAGGCGCAGGAGCTTGCGCGGCAGGTCATCGCCCGCGACCTGCCGGTTCACACCGCCTATTACACGCCCGAAGAGGCGGCGAAGCGGCCGGTGCGCGGTAAAATCACCCCGCATGAGCGCATCCGCCTGGTCGAAATCGAAGGCTTTGACTGCAACGCCTGCGGCGGCACCCACTGCCCGTCGACAGGCGGCGTGCAGGACCTGCTTATCACCGGCGTCAAGCCGGTGCGCGGCGTTTTCCGCGTCTACTATTCGGCGGGCCAGGCCGCCGCACAGGAACGGCAAAAGCGTGACGCCGCGCTGCTGCGCGCACAGCGCAGCCTATCGTGCGAAAACACGGACGGCTTCGATGCCGCCTTTGCCGCCCTTTGCGCGCGCCGCGACGCGCTCGAAGCGCAATGCGCCGCCCTGCGCGAAGCGCTTTTGCACTCGGACTGCGCTTTGTGGACGTCGCGCAGCCGCACGCTTGCGCAGGGGCGCTTTGCCTGCGCCCTTTTGGACGGCGGCGATATCAAGCATCTGCGCGCCGTGGGCGAGGCGCTGTGCGCCGAGCAGCCGTCGGCGCTGCTCTTTGCCGTGCGGCAGGACGGGCAGCTTTCGCTGCTCTTTATGCGCAGCAAGGCCAAGACCGGCCCCAACCTGGGCGCCTTTGTCAAGGATTTATGCGCCCGCCAAAGCGGCCGGGGCGGCGGCAGCCCCCTGCTGGCGCAGGGCATGATTCCGGCGAGCGCGGACAGCGAGCAGGCTGTGCAGGCCGTTTTTGACGCCGCCGCACAGGAGTTTGACCGGTAAAGATAAAGATAAGGGAGCCATCCGGTTTCGGATGACTCCCCTTTTTGATTGCGGCAAAGCCGTTATTCTTCCCCTTCGTGCAGAATCTGCATAAACTCTTCGCCGGTAATCGTCTCTTTTTTGAGCAGATAAGCCGCCAGCTCGTCGAGCTTGGCGCGGTCCTTTTGCAGAATGTCATAGGCCTTCCGGTGGGCGTTTTTGATGATTTGCATGACCTCAGCGTCGATTTTGGCCGCCGTCTCCGGCGAGCAGGCCAGCGTCGTGTCGCCGCCCAGGTACTGGTTGGTCACCGTCTCCAGCGCCGTCATGCCGAAGTCCTCGCTCATGCCGTAACGGGTGACCATAGCCCGCGCCATACGGGTGGCCTGCTCGATGTCGTTGGCAGCGCCCGACGTCGCCACCGAAAAGACCAGCTCTTCGGCGGCGCGGCCGCCGGTCAGCGTCGCGATTTTATTCAGCGCCTCGTCGCGCGTCAGCAAAAACTTCTCTTCCTCGTCGACCTGCATGGTGTACCCCAGCGCGCCCGAGGTGCGCGGAATGATGGTGATTTTGGTGACGGGGGCCGAATCGGTCTGGCGCGCCGCGACCAGTGCGTGGCCGATTTCATGGTAGGCGATGATGCGCTTTTCGCGGTCGGAGATGACGGCGCCCTTGCGCTGTGCGCCGGCGATGACCGTTTCGACCGCCTCTTCCAAATCGCCCTGCGCCACCTCATTGCGGCCCATGCGCACGGCGCGCAGCGCCGCTTCGTTGATGATGTTGGCCAGTTCGGCGCCCGACGCGCCCGACGTGGCGCGCGCAATGACGCCCATGTCAACGCCCGCACGCATACGCACGTCCTTTGCGTGGACGTTTAAAATGGCGGTGCGCCCCTGCAAATCGGGCAGCTCGACGGGGATACGGCGGTCAAAGCGGCCGGGGCGCAGCAGGGCCTTGTCCAGCGTTTCGGGCCGGTTGGTCGCCGCCAGAATGACGACGCCCGAATTGCCGTCAAACCCGTCCATTTCAGCCAGCAGCTGGTTCAGGGTCTGCTCGCGCTCGTCGTTGCCGCCGATGCCCGCACCGTCGCGCTTTTTGCCGATGGTGTCGATTTCGTCAATGAAGATGATGCACGGGGCCTTTTCCTGCGCCTGCTTAAATAAATCGCGCACGCGCGCCGCGCCCATGCCGACGAACATTTCGACAAACTCGGAGCCCGATATGGAGAAAAACGGCACCCCGACCTCACCCGCCACCGCTTTGGCCAGCAGCGTTTTGCCGGTGCCCGGCGGGCCGACGAGCAGCGCGCCCTTGGGCATCCGCGCGCCGATTTCCCTGTACTTGCCGGGGTCGTGCAGGTATTCGACGATTTCCGTCAGCGCCTCTTTGGCCTCGTCCTGCCCGGCCACGTCGGCAAAGGTTTTGCCCGTCTGCGCCGAAACGTAAATCTTCGCGTTGGACTTGCCCAGCGTCAGGGCGTTGCCGCCCATGCGCTTTTGCATTCCCTTCATAAACAGGTTCATGATGAGCACCATCAGGCCGATGGGCAGCACCCAGGTCAGCAGAAAATCGACCAGGGGCGAGTTTTCCTGCGGGACGACCTTGGAATAGGTGACGCCCGCCGCGTTAAGGCGCTCGACCAGCCCGGCGTCGTTGGGCCAGGCGCCGACGGCGTAAATCTTCTGCTCGCCGCCCGGCTCATCCGGCTGCTCGTTTTTCAGATAATAGATGGTGTTGCCCGTCTCATCCATCTCGACCTGCTTGATTTCGCCGTTCTCCAGCTCTTTGGTAAAGGTTCCATAGTCCACGTCAATGATATGACGGCTGACCATCTTGGGGAAAACCAGCGCGTTGAGCAGCAGCGCGACCAGGAAAATAATAAGGTAGGAATTAAATAGGGATCTCGGGGGTCTTTTGTCTTCATTCATAACAGCAAACTCCTCTCATTACCCCTTATTATAATAATTTCGGCGGTTTCATGCATGAATAATGTATGAATTTCCCGTTTCACGGCGGCCGGGCTTCATTTGCCGCCCCCACCGGAATGTGATATGATACAGGGCAGACAGAAAAGCAGGGGGAATTGCAACATGAAAAAAGTGTGGGCGCTTGTGCTGGCAGCGCTGTTTTTCGCCGGGCTCGCGGGCTGTTCCGGCGTTTCGCAGGCGGAATACGACGCCCTCCGGGCCGAAAGGGACGAGCTGGCCGCGGCGCTCGACGCTTTGCAGCAGGATTATGACGCGGCCGCGGCGGCGCTGGAGCGCGCGGACAGCGACGCTTTGCGCTGCGCCAGGGAAATTTTTGAGCCGCTGGACGAGGGCATCGCGTGCGCCGAGTTCGCGCATGGCTCGTCCAAGCTGCTGTACATCACCTTTTTCGTCGGCTTCGACAGCTTGACCGGCGATACGGCCGCGCTCCGCGAGCTGGCCCAAACCATCGGGGAAAAAATCGCGCTGGCCGTCTACACGGAAGACGCCTTTGATTACGACTATGTCTGCTTCAACGCCCTTTCCCAAACCGGGCCGCTGACAACGCTCGTCGTCAACTGTTCGGATCTCAGCATCGCGCAGCACAGCTGGGTGTAATTTTTTAAAAAAGGTCTTGACCCTGACGCTGCGTCATGGGCTATACTTTCGGCATGGGGAGTGATCAGTATGCGTTTGAGCGTCAGCGAAGCGGCCCGTCTGAGCGGGGTCAGTGTGCGCACACTGCATTATTACGACAAAATCGGGCTTTTGCACCCGTCGGAAATCGCCGAAAACGGCTACCGCTATTACTGCGATGCGGACATGGCTCTGCTGCAGCAGATCCTGTTCTTCCGCGAGCTTGATTTTCCGCTGCGCGAAATCACCCGCATCCTGTCGCTGCCCGGTTATGACCGGCGCGAGGCCATGCGCCGCCAGCGTGAGCTGCTGCTTTTGAAGCGGGAGCGGCTGGACGGCCTGCTGCGCCTTTTGGACGCCGGACTGAAAGGAGACACAGACATGCAATTTGACGCTTTTGACGACTCTGCCCTGCGGCAGGCGCGCGAACAATACGCCGACGAGGCGCGCGAGCGCTGGGGCCATACCGCTGCCTGGGCCGAAAGCGAGCAGAAGTCCAAGCACCGCACCAAAGAGGAATGGGACGCCATCCAGCGCGAAACGGAGGCCGTTTTCCGCGCATTTTCCGCCCTGCGCGGCGGCGACCCCGGCTGCGCCGAGGCGCAAAAACTTGTCGCCGACTGGCAGGCGCACATCACACGGCATTATTACCGCTGTGACAAAGACATTCTCGCCGGCTTGGGGACGATGTACACGGCCGACGAACGATTTTTGAAAAACATCGATCGCTTTGGCCCCGGCACCGCCGACTTTATGAGCCGTGCCATCGCCCTGTACTGCCGTTCCTGACCGGCAGCAGGCAAAACGGCCGCCCCACACAAGGGGCGGCCGCTTTTTATTTCAGTCCTTCTTCACACTTGAGCACCGTTTCCTCGTACCCGTCCAGTTTGACGTCCAGCCGGTGCAGAACCTCGGTCAATTCTGCGATGCGGGCGGCGATTTCAGCGCGCTGCGCCAGCAGCAGCTCTTTGCGCGCCGCGGCCGTTTCCGGCCCCTGGCGGAACAGCCGGACGTATTCGGCCAGCGTCTCAACCGACACGCCGGCCGAGCGCATACATTTGATAAAGCCCACCCAGTTGCAGTCGTCTTCGGTATAGTCGCGGATACCGCTGGCCGTGCGCCGGACGCTGGGCAGCAGCCCGACACGCTCATAATAGCGCAGCGTGTCGGCGGTCAGCTCATATCGTTTTGCCACTTGTGCGATGGTCATTGTTTCTATTCCTCCACTCAGCCCACCGGAAAGGCAGCAAAAATTTTTTTAGATAAGCGCCCCGGTACGGGGCAGAAGTGGATGTCTGTGCTTTTTGTGTCGACAAAAAGTACCAAAAAGCGACGCGAGGGGGATTCCCCACTCGGCTCGCTTCGCTCAAGCCTCGCGGGGGCCCCGTTCATTTGATACTCGCTCGGCGAGGTGAACTCGCCGGCTCGAACGCCGGCACCGGCCGGCGACTCGGCATACGCCTCGTTGTGGCGGCTCCGCCCGGGTCGTGCCCCCTCGCGGCTCCCCCATTGACGAACTTTCATATATAGCGCGCCTGCGAGATTAGCCCGTTCTGCATTGACGAGCCTTTACAGAGGTACTTCCTTAAAAGCAGCCCGCACAGGCCGACCTGACGGCTGAACATCCGTAGAAGGTTGTCAATGGGGGGTCACGGGGGGCCACGACCTAAGCGGAGCGAGCCATTACGAGCGAAAGCGAGTCGCCGGCCGGTGCCGGCGTGCGCGCAGGGCGGCTGCGCCGACCGAGCGAGTTTATTGCCCGGGGCCCCCACGAAAAACCAGCGCAGCGTTTTGAGTGGGGATTCCCCCCGTGCCGACTTTTGGTTCTTTTGTTCGGCGACAAAAAGAACAACAAAATTCCCTCTTCCCCCGTAAGGGGAAGCCTATTTCAAACCCCCTTCGGCCTTTCTGCTATCATACCACAAAAACGCCGGGCTTTTCCAGCCTGCTACTTGCCCAAACCGGCAAAGTACGCGGCGATTTCGCTCATGCGGTCGCCCTGCCTGACGTGGAACGGGCAGCGGCTGTCGCAGTGGCCGCAGTGCAGACAGGCGTCGGCCTTGACGCTCAGCTTGTCATAATGGCCGGCGGCCAGGCGGTCGCCCGCGCGGGACAAGTCGTAATACTTATTGACCAGCCCGATGTCGATTTGCGCCGGGCAGGGCTGGCAGTGATTGCAGTAAACGCAGCTGCCCTCGGCCCGGTCGGCGGCCAGCGTGCCGACAACGGAATAATCCTTTTCCGCGTCGGACGCGTCAAAGAAGCCGAGCAGTTTTTCAAGATCCGCCGTATCGCGCACGCCGGGCACGACGGTGAGCACGCCGGGGCGGTCGAGCGCGTACTGAATGCACTGCGCGTGCGTCAATGCCTGGTGGAAGGGCGAAGCGTCGGCGCTGAGCAGCTTGCCAGCGAAAAAGGGCTTCATGACCGAAATGCCGACCCCTTCGGCCTGACACCGGCGGAAGAGCTGCGCGCGCTCGGACACCGAGCCGACGCCCAGCTCGTCACCTCGCTCATAGTCATAGGCGGGGTTGATGCTGAACATCATCATGTCGATAAGGCCGGTGTCGAGCACCCGGTTGGCCACCGACGGCGTGTGCGACGAAAAGCCGATGTGGCGCACGACGCCCTCTTCCTTCAGCTTTTTTACGTAGTCGAGCAGGCCGGCCGCGACCAGCTCGTCATAGTCCTGGTCCTCGTCGACGCAGTGCAGAAAGCCCATGTCGACGGTGTCGGTGCTCAGCGTCTCCAGCTCCCAGGCAAAGGTGCGCTTGATTTCGTCCAAATCGCGCGACCAGGCGTAATCGCGGTTTTCCTTGTACACCGCGCCGAAATGCAGCTGAAAACAGACCTTGTCCCGCTGCCCGGCGATGGCGCGCCCAAAGGGCGCGTAGACGTTTTTGCCGCCCGCGCACAGGTCGAAGAAGTTGACGCCGCGCTCGATGGCCGTGCGCACAACGCGCTCAATCTCTTCATCCGGCGTTTTCTGAATGCCGCCCAGGCCCAGGCCGATGACGCTGATTTTCTCGCCGCCGTGCGGCAGTTTCCTGTATTCCACAGCGCTCCCTCCCACGTTCAGTCTCAGTCGATTTCGACGATTTCGTATTCGCGTGTGCCCAGCCCCAGCTGCGCCGCCGCCTCAACGGTGTGAATGCCGTTGCGCGACTCCATGCGCTCAATCAGCGCCGCCTTGCCCGGGTCGGGGGATGCGTACACCGCGTCAACGCACGCCTGGTCAATGGCGACCGGGTCGAGCGACGCGAAAATGCCGATGTCCGCCATCTGCGGCTCTTCGGGGTGGGAATCGCAGTCGCAGTCGACCGACAGGCGGTTTGCCACGTTGACGTAGACGATGTTGTCGCGGCCCATGTATTCCATCACCGACTTGTCGGCATCGGCCATCGATTCAAGGAAGGAATCGTGGTCGCCCGTCCACAGCTGTTCAGGGTCGCCCGAGCCGTGGATGACCGCCTTGCCGTGCGCGGACGCGACTCCGATGGACATGTTTTTGAGTGCGCCGCCAAAGCCGCCCATCGCGTGGCCCTTGAAGTGGGACAGCATGAGCATGGAACCGTAGTTTTTCAGGTTTTCGCCCACATAGTTTTCCTTCAGGTGGAAGCCGCCTTCAACGGGCAGGGCCATCTCCCCGTTTTCATCCATGATGTCGCAGGGCGCAATGTCCATAAAACCGTGGTCCCGAATGGCCTGCCAGTGGTCCTTCGAATGAAAGCGCTTGCCCTCGTACGCCGTGTTGCACTCGACAATGGTGCCGTTCAGCCGCGTCACCAGTCCACGGATGAGCGCCGGCTGCAAAAAGTTATGCCCGCCCGGCTCGCCGGTCGACAGCTTGACCGCCACCTTGCCGGACAGCGAAACGCCCAGCGCATTGTACACCTTTTCCAGCCCCGCGGCCGAGATATCCTTTGTAAAGTAAACCTTTGCTTTCATGTCCGTCTCCCTTTCGTTTTTGTTTTTCATGATTTATCCATACTGTATCACTTGAAGTCCACTCCAAGTCAACAGGCGGCGGCATAAAACTTACGTCTTTTTTCGCCGCCTTCCGACAACTTATTGTTGATTTTTCACTTTAAAATACCTGTTGTTTGTACTCTTGCTTTTCAGGGTGAATTATGGCACAATGGAGAAGCGGGAATGCGGGGCCTTCCGGCCAGTCCGCGGGCTTTTTGCCTGCGGCGCGGCTGCATCAGCCGGCAACGGCCCCGCCGGGGGGAGAAGAACAACTGTCTGCGGCGCGAACGCCGCAGCACCCAAGAGGAGAAATCTATGCCAAATCATTCGTTATCGCAAATGCTGCTGCGCTTTGCGCGCGGTTTCAAGCGCTTTTTTGTGCTGGCCGTCGCCGCAAGCGGGCTGAGCATTCTGTTCCAGTTTCTGATGCCGCAGGTCATCCGCGTCACGGTCGACTCGGTTATTGATGTAAAGCCGTTTGCCTTGCCGGGTTTTGTCATGCAGGTGATAGAAGGCATCGGCGGCCGCGAATACCTGCGCTCGCACCTGCTTTTGTGCGCAGTGTTCGTCATTTTGTTTTCACTGCTGTCCGGCCTCTTTAACTTCCTGTCGCGCATGGGGGTCGCCAAAGGGACCGAGGGCATGATCCGCTCGCTGCGCAACACGCTGTTCGCCCATGTGCAGCGCCTGCCCTTTGCATGGCACACCCGCAACCAGACGGGCGACATCATCCAGCGCTGTACGTCCGACGTCGACGTCGTACGCAACTTCATCGCCGGCCAGCTCATCGAAGTTGTGCGCACCGTCATTCTGATAGCGACGGCGCTGACCCTGATGTTTTCCATGAACGTCACCCTTTCGCTCGTCGCGCTCATCTTCATTCCCATCGTCCTTTTGTATTCCGGCGTCTACTACCGCCGCATTTCGCGGCAGTTCCTTTCGGCCGACGAGGCCGAGGGTGAGCTGATGGTCACCGTGCAGGAAAACCTGACCGGCGTGCGCGTCGTCCGCGCTTTTGGCCGCGAAAAATACGAAGTCGAGCGGTTTGACGAAAAGAACAACACCTTTGCCCGCAAGTGGATCGATCTGGGCTACACGCTGGGCGCTTACTGGGGCCTGGGCGACCTGGTCACCGGCTTGCAGGTGCTGTCGGTCATTGTTTTCGGCGCCTTTCTGGCGGTGCGCGGCTCGATTACGCTGGGCGAGTTCCTCGTCTTTGTCTCGTACAACCAGACGCTGGCCTGGCCGGTGCGCTCTTTGGGGCGCACCCTGTCCGAAATGAGCAAGACGGGCGTTTCGCTGCGCCGTCTGTACGAAATCCTCATCGCCGGCGCCGAGGAGCCCGAGCCGGGCGCATTAAAGCCCGGGCTTTCGGCCGACATCGTCTTTGACAACGTCACCTTCCGGTATGAAGAGCAGCCGGTCCTCAAAAACCTCAGCTTCACCATTCCCCGCGGCACGACCTTCGGCATTCTGGGCTCGACCGGCTCGGGCAAGTCGACCATCACCTATCTTTTAAACCGCCTGTACGACCTGCCGGAGGGCTGCGGTCGCATCACCATCGGCGGCGTCGACATCCGCCAAATCGACCGCGCTCACCTGCGCCGCGGCGTCGGGCTGGTTTTGCAGGAACCGTTTCTCTTTTCCAAAACCATTGAAGAAAACATCGGCATCGCCGCCGAGCGCCCGACCATCGAGCGGGTGCGTTCCAGCGCGGCCGTCGCCGACGTCGACGAGTCGATTGTTTCCTTTGCCGCCGGCTACGAAACCATGGTGGGCGAGCGCGGCGTGACGCTGTCGGGCGGGCAGAATCAGCGCATCGCCAACGCGCGCACGCTCATGCTGGGCGCACCCATTCTGGTCTTTGACGACTCGCTCTCGGCCGTCGACCTGGAG
>CANEGK010000007.1 GCA_947427035.1 uncultured Clostridium sp. | reverse complement strand
GGCAGGGAGTGCAGCTGCTGTATGGAGTTCAAAAGGGGCCTTCGGGAGTTCGGCTACATCCGGCTCTGCCCCGACTGCATAGACAGGATTGTGCAGTATATCAAAGACGAAGACCTATAAACCTGCCCCACACCAAAAGCCCGGACAAATGTCCGGGCTTTTGGCTTTGTGCAGAAAACAACCCCGCAGAAAATCCTGTGGGGCTGCTCTTTTCTATTATTCTTCTTGCTCGCCGTGGCAATGCGCACACTCGCCGCTGCACCCGATGATGGGGGTGGGATCCATGCCCTTCCCCTTATAATAATTGGCCAGAGCCGACTTAATCGCCTCTTCTGCCAGCACCGAGCAGTGTACCTTTGCCGGGGGCAGGCCGTCGAGCGCCTCCATCACGGCGGCGTTGGTCAGCTTCAAAGCTTCCTGCACGGTTTTTCCTTTGACCATCTCGGTCGCCATACTCGAGGTCGCGACGGCAGCACCGCAGCCAAAGGTTTTAAAGCTGACATCCTTGATGACGTCGTCTTCAATCTTCATATAAATGCGCATGATATCGCCGCATTTCAGGTTGCCGACCTCGCCGATGGCGTTGGCGTCTTCCAGCTCGCCGACGTTGCGGGGGTTGGCAAAGTGATCCATTACTTTTTCAGAGTACATACAAAACCCTCCTCACTGGTTTTAAAGCCGTGCGCTTTCCGCCGGCTCAGCCCTTCCAAACGGGCGACATGGCGCGCAGGCGCGCAACAATGGGCGGAAGCTCCTGCAAAATATAGTCGACGTCCTCTTCCGTATTATACTCGCCCAGCGAGAGCCGCAGCGAACCGTGCGCCGTCTCGTGGCTCAGGCCGACGGCCATGAGCACGTGGCTGGGATCGAGCGAACCGGTTGAACAGGCCGAGCCGGTGCTGCCGCAGATGCCCTTCATGTCCAGCATTAAAACCAGGCTTTCGCCTTCGATGGCGGTAAAGGTAAAGCTGCAAATGCCCGGCAGGCGGTTAGTCGGGTGGCCAGTCAGCATACTGTCGGGAATGCTGGTCAAAACGCCGTCGATCAGCCTGCGCTGCAAAGCGCGCAGACGGGCGTTTTCCTGCTCCATCCCCTCCAGTTTGATGCGGGCGGCTTCGCCCAGACCGACAATGCCGGCAATATTTTCCGTGCCGCTGCGGCGGTTCTTTTCCTGCCCGCCGCCGGTGATGACCGGTTCGAGTAAAAGGCCCGAGCGAATATAAATGGCGCCGGTGCCTTTAGGGCCGCAAATTTTATGCGCCGACAGCGAAAGCAGATCGATATTCATGGCATTGACATCAATGGGTGCATGTCCATAGGCCTGCACCGCGTCGGTGTGGAAATAGACGCCCTTGCTTTTGCAGATGCGGCCTATCTCTTCCAGCGGCTGGATGGTGCCGATCTCGTTGTTGGCCGCCATGACGGACACCAGCGCGGTGTCTTCGCAAATGGCATTTTCCAGGGCCTGCAAATCGACGGCGCCGGTCAGGTCGACCGGCAGATAGGTGACGCGGAAGCCTTCTTTTTCAAGCGCCTGCGCCGTGTGCAGAATGGCGTGGTGCTCAAACGTAGTGGTGATAAGATGTTTTCGCCCTTTGGCCTGCTTGGAATGCATCAGGCCGCGCAGGGCCATATTGTCAGACTCCGTCCCGCTGCCGGTAAAGAAGATCTCCTTCGGCTGTGCGCCGATGACAGCCGCTACCTGGGCGCGCGCCTCTTCCATGGCAGCGTGACTCTGCTGCCCCAGCTTATAAAGCGTCGAAGCGTTGCCGTAGTACTCGCTGAAATAAGGGAGCATTTTGTCAAGCACACGCGGGTCGACCTTGGTCGTCGCGGCATTGTCTGCATAAACCATGCGGGGTTTTATCATTGTGATCCCTCCTGCTGGAAAACGGTTTTTTCTTTCACGTTTAATATACACCAAAATAGTGAAGATTACAACCCCTGTTTAAAAAAATTGCTTTGCTCCACCGCCAAAGCATCGCAGCGGTTGTTGTATTGATTTTGCGCATGGCCCTTGACCCAAATGAACTCAACCTGATGGCGTTCGAGCAGCGCGAGCAGCGCCTGCCACAAGTCAACATTTAAAACGGCCGATTTATCGGCTTTTTTCCAGCCGCGCGCCACCCAGGCGCGCAGCCAGCCTTCGTTGACGGCCTTACAGAGATATTGGGAATCGGAATACAGTTTGACGGTGCACGGCTCGGTCAGGGCTTCAAGCCCCTGAATGGCCGCCGTCAGCTCCATGCGATTGTTGGTGGTTTCGCGCTCGCCGCCCGAAAGCTCGCGTTCGCGCCCTTTATAGCGCAGAATAGCGCCCCAGCCGCCCGGCCCGGGGTTGCCCGAGCAGGCGCCGTCGGTATACAGCTCTATTTCTTTCATATTACAGCTCATCTAAAATTTCGGCGCGGCGTTTCTGGTACTCTTCCTCGGTGATAAGTCGGCGTTCGTACAGCTCGCGCAGCTTTTCCAGACGTTCGGCAGGGTCACCCCGGGATTCAGCCGGCTGCCCGGAGAGCCTCTCTTCATCTTCGTCGATGAGGATTTCATGGCTGGCAACCCCTTTGTCGGAAAAAGCGTTGACGGCGTTGACGCCGCAGATGACGGCAGCGACCAGCGTCCAGACAAGGCCGAAGGCGCCAAAGGTGGGAATGACGACAAAAATCCCCAACAGGACAAAAAGCAGGCCGCCGATGAAGCCGGCCGTGCTTTGCCCTTTTCCGGGTTTAACCCTGATTCTCTTCATCGACAGCCTCCACAGGTGTCTCTGCCGGATCAGCGGGTTCTTCTTCCTCTTTGGCAGTGCAGGCCAACGATATGACCTTCACGCCCTCTTCCAGCCGGATGAGGATGACGCCCTGCGACGCGCGGCCACAGACGCGGATGGACTGGCAGCCGGTGCGGATGATGACGCCGCCGCTGGTGATGAGCAGCAGATCGTCGTCGGGCGAAACGCATTTGATGCCGACCAGCGCGCCGGTCTTTTCCGTCAGGTTGTGGGCGGTAATGCCCGAACCGCCGCGGTGATGTTCGGTGTACTCGGCCGGCTCGGTCAGTTTGCCGTAACCGTTTTCCGTCACCGTCAGCAAAAACGCACCTTCACGCTCGCGCGCAGCACCGACGACCTCGTCGCCTTCGCGCAGGCGGATTCCCCGCACGCCCGAAGCGTCGCGGCCCATGGTGCGCACTTCGCTCTCATGAAAACGGATGGCAGAGCCGCCGCGCGTGGCCAGAATAATCCGGTCATTGCCGTCAGTCAGGCAGACGGAAACCAGCTCGTCGCCCTCGTCCAGACTGATGGCGCGCACGCCGGCCTTGCGGGCTGTCTGCAAAAGCGAAAGACTGGTGCGCTTGACCGTCCCTCTTCGGGTGGCGAAAAAGATAAAGTGATCCTCGTCAAACTCGCGCACAGGGATCATGGCGGTTATCTTTTCGCCGCCCTCCAGCTGCAAAAGGTTGACGATGTTCATGCCCTTAGCCGTGCGCGAGCTTTCGGGAACCTGGTATCCGCGCAGACGCTGTACCTTTCCGAAATTGGTAAAAAATAAAACATAGTCATGTGTCGACGCTGTAAAAATGGTGTCGACAAAATCCTCGTCGCGGGTGGTGACGCCGGTGACGCCCCTGCCTCCGCGCTTTTGGGCGCGATAGGCTGCCGTCGGCATACGCTTGATATAGCCGAGGTTTGTCAGGGTATATACGCATGTTTCCTCGGGAATCAAATCTTCGATATCGATTTCGTTTTCAACATGCGAAATTTCCGTGCGGCGCTCGTCGCCAAACCGGCGGGAAATCTCCTGCATTTCGGTCTTGACAATGCCGTAAATTCGCTCGCTGGATGCAAGAATCTCTTTATATTCGGCGATTTTCAGGTGCAATGAATTGAGCTCGGCCTCGATTTTTTCACGCTCAAGGCCCTGCAAACGGCGCAGCTGCATGTCCAGAATGGCCTGCGCCTGTATTTCACTGATGCCGAAGCGCTCCATCAGGCGCTCGCGCGCGTCATCATAGCTCTGGCGAATGATGCGGATGACCTCGTCAATATTGTCGCAGGCAATGGCCAGGCCCTCCAAAATATGGGCGCGCTCCTCCGCTTTGCGCAGATCATAGCGGGTGCGGCGCTCGACGACCTCGTACTGGAACTTGATATAGTAGTCCAGCATGTCGCGCAGCGGGAGTACGCGCGGCTGGCCGTCAACAAGCGACAGCATGTTGACGGAAAAGGTGTCCTGCATCTGAGTATACTGGTACAGGCGGTTGAGGACGACCTGCGGGTTGGCGTCGCGCTTGAGCTCGATGACAATGCGCATTCCCTGCCTGTCCGACTCGTCACGCAGGTCCGAGATCCCTTCTACACGTTTGTCGCGGTGCAAATCGGCAATACTTTCCACCAGACGGGCCTTGTTGACCATATAGGGAATTTCCGTCACGACAATGCGGTAGCGGCCTTCTTTCCACTCTTCAATTTCGGCCCGGGCGCGCACAATGATTTTGCCGCGGCCGGTGGCGTAGGCGGCGCGGATGCCCGAGCGGCCCATAATAATGCCGCCTGTCGGAAAATCAGGTCCCTTGATGTACTGGCACAAATCCTCCATCTGGGCCTCGGGGTTGTCGATGAGCATACAGGCGGCGTCGATGATTTCGCGCAGGTTGTGGGGAGGGATATTGGTCGCCATGCCGACGGCAATGCCCGACGAACCGTTGGCCAGAAGGCTGGGAAAACGCGACGGCAGCACCGACGGCTCACGGCGCTTTTCGTCAAAGTTGGGGTCCCAGTCGACCGTTTCCTTTTCAATGTCGGTCATCATTTCGGCCGCCAGACGGGACATACGCGCTTCGGTATAACGGTAAGCAGCCGGGGGGTCCCCGTCGACCGAACCAAAGTTGCCGTGACCGTCAATCATCGGGTAGCGCAGCGAAAAATCCTGCGCCATGCGCACCATAGCGTCATAAACGCTGGCGTCGCCGTGCGGATGATAGCGGCCCAGCACGTTGCCGACGGTGGTGGCCGACTTGCGGTAAGGCTTGTCGTGGGTCAGGTTATCTTCGTACATGGCGTACAGAATACGCCGGTGTACCGGCTTTAAGCCGTCGCGCACGTCGGGCAGCGCGCGCGACACAATGACGCTCATGGCATAGCTGATGAAGGACTTCTTCATCTCTTTGCCGATTTCTACAGGAATAATGGTCTGATTTTCAAAGCGAAGATCGCTCATTGGTTCACCTACTCTTCTGGTTTTTCACGGCGCAGCAGTCCGGCCCGCAGGGCGAAAACGCGCGCTGCGGCCCTCAAAGCGCCGGCCGGCCCCTATTCTCCATCCGAATGTTTCCGGCTCTCTTCCCAGAACGCCTTTTCATCGTATCTGGCATTGCTCCCGCCATGCCGCGAATCGGAAGCCGCATTATCCCAGCGGCCGGGGTCTTCACATCCGCAATCAGCCGAACGCGTCTCGACGTCGCGCGCCGAAGAGGTGTCAAAGCCGGGGCCGTATTCAAACTCCTCATGCCGTTTTTGAAGCTGTACAATCATGCTCTTTTTGGGCAATACAAACCCCAGGATAAGATAAATCCACAGTCCCGCGCCGTAAGCGAAAAAGGCGATGCCCCACACGACCCGGATGATGGTGGGGTCGATGCCGAAATAATCGGCGACGCCTCCGCAGACGCCGAGGATTTTTCCATTGATATCGTCGCGATACAGTTTTTTCGTCATTTTCTCAGCCCTCGATTTCATAATCGTAGGGCATGATAAAGGCGGCGACAAAATAGGCGACAATACCGATGCCGCTGATGGCCCCGATGCCCCAGACCACGCGGATAATGGTCGGATCAATGCCGAAATACCGGCCGAGTCCGCCGCACACGCCGCAGACTTTTTTGTCGCGGCTGGTTTTATAAAGCCGATTCATACTCATTCCTCCTGAGCGCCGGCCGGCAGACGGCCGGTTGGATTTTTTATACGTCCAGATACTGAACGCTTTTGGCGTTCTTTTCGATGAACTCGCGCCGCGGCTCGACCTTTTCACCCATCAAAATGGTAAAGATCTCGTCGGCCGCCACAGCGTCCTCCATTTCGACCTTCAAAATCGTGCGGCGTTCGGGGTCCATAGTCGTCTCCCACAGCTGCTCGGGGTTCATTTCGCCCAGGCCCTTATACCGCTGCACCTCGGCGCCGGGGTACTGCTCGAGCAAAACGGCCTGCTGCTCGTCCGTATAGGCGTAGCGCGGCTCTTTATCCTTGCCTTTTGGCACCACCTTGAAAAGCGGCGGCTGGGCAATATAAACATGCCCCTGTTCGATGAGCGGCCGCATAAAGCGGAAAAAGAAGGTCAGAAGCAGTGTGCGGATATGGCTGCCGTCGACGTCGGCATCGGCCATCAGAATGATTTTTCCATAGCGCAGCTTGTTGACGTCAAACTCGTCTCCAATGCCGGCGCCAAAGGCCGTGACCATGGGCATGAGCTTTTCATTGCTGAATACCTTATCGAGCCGCGCCTTTTCGACGTTGAGCATCTTACCCCATAGCGGCAGTATGGCCTGATACCGTCGATCGCGCCCGTTTTTGGCGCTGCCGCCGGCGCTGTCGCCCTCGACGATATAGATTTCCGTCAGCTCGGGGTCGCGTTCCTGGCAGTCGGCCAGCTTGCCGGGCAGGCTGGCGCTTTCAAGCGCGCTTTTGCGCCGGGTGGCCTCACGCGCTTTTTTGGCGGCTTCTCTGGCGCGCGCCGCCGTCAGCGCCTTTTCCATCAGCTGCTTTGCAACGGGCGGATTTTCTTCCAAAAAGGCCGACAGGCATTCGTACACCATATTGTCGACCAGCGTGCGCATAAAGGCGTTGCCCAGCTTGGTCTTGGTCTGCCCCTCGAACTGCGGCTCTTCCAGCTTGACCGAAATAACGGCCGTCAAACCCTCGCGCACGTCCTCGCCGGTCAGGTTTTTATCATCCTCTTTGATGAGCTTGTATTTGCGGCCATAATCGTTGATAGCCCGCGTCAGCGCCGTTTTAAAGCCGGTTTCGTGCATACCGCCTTCCGTCGTATTGACATTGTTGGCAAAGGACAACAACAGCTCGTTATAGCTGTCATTGTACTGCATTGCAACCTCGGCGACGCCGGTCTCCTTTTTACCTGAAAGGTAAATGACCTCTTCGTGCAGCGGGGTTTTGTTGCGGTTGAGGTACTGCACAAACTCGCGGATGCCGCCTTCATAGCACATGACGTCCTGCCGCTGCTCCTCGCCGCGGTTGTCGGTCAGGGTGATTTTCAGCCCGGCGTTCAAAAAGGCCTCTTCGCGGAGACGGGTTAAAAGGGTATCGTAGTCAAAAACCAGTTCGTCAAAGATCTCGCCGTCCGGCTTAAAGGCGATTTCCGTACCTGTACGGTCACTCGTTCCCGTAATTTCCATGGGCCGGGTCACACTGCCGCGCGAAAAGGCCATTTCATGCACCTTTCCCTCGTTACAGACCTTGACGGTCAGCCATTCGCTGAGCGCGTTGACAACGCTGGCACCGACGCCGTGCAGGCCGCCCGAAACTTTATAGCCCCCGCCGCCGAACTTGCCGCCGGCGTGCAGGACGGTAAAGACGACTTCAAGCGTAGAAATTCCCATTTTAGGGTGAATGCCGGTCGGAATGCCGCGGCCGTTGTCGACAACGCGGATGATGTCGCCCGGCTCGATAAAAACTTCAATATGCGTACAGGCGCCGGCCAGCGCTTCATCAATGGAGTTGTCGACGATTTCATACACCAGATGATGCAGGCCGCGCAGGCTGGTGGTGGCGATATACATGCCGGGGCGCTTGCGCACTGCCTCAAGTCCTTCGAGAACCTGGATCTGATTTTCATCGTAAGCCTGCTGTGAATTCAGGCTTTCAGTCATTTCGCTCATAGCTTCCTCCTGGTATAGGTGATGAAAGGGGCGGAGCGCCCCGCCAAAACCGCCGGCTTTGAGCTTTGCAGCGGCTTTTTGCAGTCGTTATAAAAGATTATCGGGCAAAGGCTCGCTCAGGCTGCGCCGTAAAAGGGTCTGGCTGGATACCTGGGTGATATAAACTACCTGGCGGCCTTCTTCCATGCAGACGACGGCCGATTTGGGCAGATCGTCCGTGACGACGACCACCTCGCCTTTTTGCTGTGCGCGGGTAAAAAACCGGCGCGACAGGTGAGAATGGGTCGATGTATCAAAATCAAAAATACCGATAATATTGTCATAGGCAACGGCGATGTCACGCCCCAAATGCAGATACATAACGTTACCAAACCTTTCCGTTTTCCACGAACAGGCGGTGTCCCGACTGAAAGCGGCCGGTGTCCTCGCAGCAGGTGATAATGGCCTGCCCGCCGGGCGTATGTTCGACGACATAGGATTGACGGCGGACGTCCAGCTCACTTAAAACATCGTCAAGCAGCAAGACAGGGTATTCCCCGCTGTCTCTGAAAAACAGCTCCCGCTCGGCAAACTTCATAGCCAGAGCAGCGGATCGGGTCTGCCCCTGCGATGCGAAGGAACGGCACGGCTTGCCGTCAATTTCCAGAATCAAGTCGTCCTTGTGCGGGCCGGACAGACATTGTCCAAGCCGCAGCTCTGCTTCATAATGGCTGTCAAGATGCTGAAAAAAAGAAGTGATCAGTTTTTCCTGCGGAGCAGTCGGGTCCTCAATGGTCGAAAGGGTGGAGTAGCGCATGGAAAGCTGCTCACGCCCGCCGGAAATATCTTTGTAGACAGATTGGCACACGGGAACCAGAAGATCGGTAAAACGCGCGCGGTAACCGATGACAGCCGAACCAATGACGGCAATTCGCTCATTGAAATCGGGCAGTACGGCCAACATGCTTTCACGCTTTTCCTCATCGCGCAGCAGACGGGTTTTATGCTCGATGAGCCGTTGGTATTCGCTCAAAAGCTCGGCATAGCGCGGCCTGAGCTGGCACAGCGCCGTATCCAGAAACCGGCGGCGGGCTGCCGCTCCGTCGCGCAGAAGCGACAGATCTTCGGGCGCAAACAGCACACAGCGCAAAACGTCAGAAAGCTGGTTCTGCTTTTTGATGCGGACGCCGTTGACCGTCGTGACGCCGCGTCCGGCCGGCGGAAGAGCCATGTTGATTTCAAAAGGTCGTTCCCGCGAAAAAATTTCGGCTTCGATACGGGCATTTTCACTGCCTATGCGGATTAGTTCACTCCGCCGTGCGGCGCGCCAGGATCGGCTGCCCGTCAAAAGAAAGATTGCTTCCAGAATATTGGTCTTGCCCTGCGCATTTTCACCGATTAAAATGTTGACGCCGTCTTGGAATGCAACGTCCTGCCGGTCATAATTGCGGAAACCGGATAAGGCCAGCCTGTCAAGGCGCATCCTGCGTCACCAAAAGAGTCCGGCCAAGGCATTGAACCCGGTCGCCCGGCATGATTTTCCGGCCGCGCTGCGTACAGGCCTCCCCATTGACAAGCACATTTTTTTCTGTGATGAGCATTTTGGCCTCTCCGCCTGTCATACAAAGGCCGGACAGCTTTAAAAGGCTGTCGAGTTTGATAAAGGGGGTGGAAATGGCTACGTTTTGTTCCCCGTGAAACATTTATTCACCGGCTTTCAGGCGGACAGGCAGGACAAGATAGGTAAAATCGTTCCCTTCAACCGGCCGGAGCACACAGGGGGAAAGACCGCTTTTCAGCTCGAGAATACAGGTTTCGTTGTCGACCGCTTTGAGCGCGTCAAGCAAATAGCGATTGTTAAAACCGATTTCAATCGGTTCGGGGCAGTCGGGAATGGCGACCTCGTCATAAGAGCGGCCCAGCGCCGTGATGCAGGACAATTTGAGGCTGGCTCCGTCGAAAAGGCAGCGAACGGGGTTTTTGAGACGTTCGGAAATGATAAGCGAAACGCGCTCAACCGCTTCGATGAACGAACGGACGTCAATTTCCAGCTTGATAGGCTGGTCGGTTGGAATGGCGCTGCGGTAATTGAGAAATTCGCCTTCTAAAAGCCGGGTGGTTACCAGGGTGCCGTTGAATTGAAAAAGCGCATGTTTTTGTTCCGGACAAATAGTGGCCATTTCATCGTCTTCGGGCAGAATGCGTGAGATCTCCCGCAATGTATCGCCCGGAACGACAAATTGAAAAGCGCCGTGACGCAGATTTTCGCATTCAGCGCGGCGGACGGCCAGCCGATAGCCGTCGACTGAAACGACGGTCAGGCATTTATCTTCGACTTCAAAAAGAGAGCCGGTATGAATCGGTTTGTTTTCGTTGTCTGAAATGGCAAAACTGGTGCGTGAAATCATGTCGCGCAGCATACTGTTGCGGACGCGGACGCCCACTTCGGAATCGACGTCAGGCAGCTCCGGGTATTCTTCGGCAGGGGTCGCCATAATGTTAAATTCAGATGCGCCGCATTTGATAGTGGTCATCAGTTTTTCGTCGATTGAGATTTCGATGATGTCGTCAGGCAGTTTGCGGACGATATCGGAAAACACACGGGCGTTGATGACGGCGACGCCGGTTTCCGTAACATCGGCGTCAAAACTTTTTTGAATGGCTGTTTTGAAGTTATAGCCGCACATGCTGACGTTGGATTTTGCGGTGATCAGGATTCCTTCAAGCGCAGGGATCGAGCTTTTTGAGGCAACGGCATGTATACAGACGGAGATTGCGTCATTTAAAAGGGATTTTTCACAGGAAAAACGCATAAGTCTGCTCCTTTCGGGGTTTACTGATTTTAGTTTTTTTAGTAGTAGTTATAGAGCCTGTGAAAATGTGGATGATGCCGTCAAACAATGTCGTTTCAAGGGGTTTGGCGTCCACAACACGGTGTGTGCAAACGAATGGGTTTTCCCATGAATTTCACAGGCAGAAATAATACACAGATATTCTATGCCTTTTCACAGGTCATTGGGGAAGAAAAGGGCCGCAGGTTCAGCGGTTTTGTATGTTCTGCTTCATGTCCTGAATTTCGTTTTGAAGATCCGGTTCTTTTTTAAGCCGTTCTTCGATTTTATTGATGGCATACAGGGCTGTTGTGTGATCGCGGCCCATAAACCGGCCGATTTCAGGCAGCGACATACCGGTCAGTTCGCGGATCAGATAGATGGCCGCCTGCCGGGGCCCGACAACGTCGCGTGTTTTGGCCGTGCCGCGGATGCGTTCGACAGGGACGCTGTAGAAGGAAGAAACCTCGCGCAGAATAAGTTCGGGCGTTGGATGCGCGCCGGGGTTTTCGCGGAAGATATCACTGATGGCCTCTTCCGCCATTTCCATGCTCAGTTCGCGGCCCATCAGCGTATGGTAAGCGTAGATTTTTTTAACGGCCCCTTCCAGCTGGCGCACATTGCTTTGAATGCATTCGGCGACATATTGAACGATGTTGGGGGCCAATGTAAAGTTGAGATCGCGCGCTTTGGCTGAAATAAGGGCCATGCGCGTTTCAAGATCCGGGGGCTGAATATCGGCCAGGAGGCCCCATTCAAAACGGGTTCGCAGGCGCTCCTCCAACGTCAGAATTTCTTTGGGCGGTCGGTCAGAGGTCAGGACGATTTGCCGGCCCGCCTCGTGCATGGTGTTGAAGGTATGGAAAAACTCTTCCTGGGTCTGTATTTTTCCGGCGATAAACTGGATATCGTCGACCAGAAAAAGCTCAGCCTGTCGGTATTTGTTGCGGAACTCGGCGACCGAGCCGTTTTGAATAGCGGAAACCAGTTCATTGGTAAACTCGTCGCCCCGAACATAAACGACCCGCATACCGCTGTGTTTTCGCCGCAGTTCGCCGGCGATAGCATACAAAAGATGGGTCTTTCCCAGACCTGATTGGCCGTAAATAAAAAGGGGATTGTAGGCGGCTGCGGGACTGTTGGCGACAGCCAAAGCCGCAGCATGGGCAAAGCGATTGCTCGGCCCGACAATAAATTTGGCGAAAGTGTAGTGCCCGTATACGGAATCGTCGTTTTCCGTCCGCCAAAGAGCCAGCTCGTTTTCGCCGCACAGATACAGCGGCTCGATAGGCTCGCCCATTAACTCCTGTGCGGCGCGCGCGACATTATCAAAGTAATATTTCTGCATGGTTTCGCGCTTGACTTCGTTGGGCGTGTAGATGATCAGCCGCCCGTTTTTGATGGCGATGGCCTCGGCGTCGTTAAACCAGGTCGAAACGATGACTTCGCCCTGATCGTGTTCAAGAACTTTTATGATCGCGTCAAGCAAAGCCGACGGAGTGTACAAAGCGATCTCCTCTTTCTCTGTAGGGACTATTTGCAGAGCGCTGGCGCAACAGTAAAAACGGCGCACAATGCACCAATATAAAGGCATTATAGCATATTTTCGCCTTTATCACAAGAAGTATATACATTAATATTTTTTCAAATAAATAAAACGCGCGCGTATTTTTAATACGCGCACGCAAATTTTTATGTGTGGGTGCAGGGCAGGAAAAAGCCGTGTTTTCTGTTATCTATATTTTGACAAAAATCGGCGGGTTCGCTCCTGCCGGGGGTTGTCGATGACTTGCCGGGCGGGGCCTTTCTCCACAATAAACCCTTGGTCCATAAATAAAATCTGATCCGCCACATCCCGGGCAAAGGCCATTTCATGGGTAACGATGACCATTGTGGTTTTCTGTGCGGCCAAAGCCCGAATGACCTTGAGCACCTCGCCGGTAAGCTCCGGGTCCAGAGCGGAGGTGGGCTCGTCGAAGCAGAGAATGTCCGGCTTCAGCGCCAAAGCCCGGGCAATAGCCACCCGCTGCTGCTGTCCTCCGGACAGCTGGTGGGGATAATGCCCCGCCCGATCGGCCAGGCCGATCTTGTCGAGAAGTCTTTGTCCGTTTTGATCGATTGCTTCAAAAATGGCCTTTTTGTTGGCTTTGAAATCGGCTCGATCCCTGACCAGAAGTTTGACGGCCAGGGTGACGTTTTCCAAAGCAGTATACTGGGGAAAAAGATGAAAGGATTGGAACACCAGCCCAAAGTGGAGGCGGTTTTTCCGCACATCCCTGTCCCATTGTTTGACGGGGGAAGAAGCGTCCAGAAGGGTTTCGCCGTTGACCTTAATGCACCCCTGATCAGGGGTTTCCAGAAAGTTGAGACAGCGCAGCAGGGTGGTCTTGCCGCTGCCTGAAGAGCCGATAACGGCCAAAGCCTGGCCGCGCTCCAAATCAAAGCTGATATTCTCCAGCACCCGGGTTGCGCCGAAGTGTTTCTCGATATTATGCACTTCCAAAAGAGGCATCCTGGCTTCTCCTTACTTAAAATAATCCAGTTTTTTCTCAAATCGGCTCAAAAGCAGCGTCAAAACCCCCACAAAGGCCAGAAAATAAAAGGCTGTGGCGAATAAAGGCCAAATCAGACCGGATGAAGTATACTCCTTGGCGGTCATGACAATTTCCAGAACCGAGATGTAATTTGCCAGAGCGGTGTCCTTAACCAGGGTGATGATTTCGTTGCCCATGGGCGGCACAATGCGTTTGATCAGCTGGAGCAGGGTGACTCGAAAGAAAATCTGCCTTTTGGTCATGCCCAGCACCTGGCCCGCTTCATACTGCCCCCGGGGAATAGACTGGATGCCGCCCCGATAAATTTCGGAAAAATAGCAGGCGTAGTTGATGGAAAACGTGACCACCGCCGCGACGATCCGGCCGCCGTAGCCCCTGGGCCAGCCAAAGGCCATGCCCACCAGACCGGGGCCCATGTAAATCACCAGAATCTGAAGCATTAAGGGCGTTCCCCGCGCAATCCAGACAAAAATTTTGATCGGCCAGGCCAGGAGTTTGAATCGGCTCATAGAGCCGAAGGCGATGACCAGCCCCAGCGGTACGGCAAAAAGCAGCGTCAGGGCAAAAAGCCGGACGTTATTGACAAGAAACGCCTGTGTCAGGCGCAAAAAAATCGCAGACATACGAGCTTAGCCTCCCTGCAACATTCTTTCGGCTCTATCCATCGAGCAATATTTTTTAAAACAGTCCATAAGGAAAGGGCCTTCCCCTGCCTTATGGCAAATACCGGCCTGTCAGTCCGCCAGCTCCAAACCGTATTTGTCGGCCAGAGTCTGCATTGCGCCTTCGGACACCAGATCGGTAAAAATCGCATTGACCTCGTCGCGCACGTCGCTGCCCTTTCGAAAGGCCACGCCGTAGCTTTCTTCATCCAGATAATCCACAATTTTCAGGTCGCTGTAGTTGGTTCCTTCGCCAGTCATGGAGTTGGCCAGCGTCATATCCAGCACCGCGGCGTCGGCGGTGCCCGCCTTGACCTCCAGCAGGCAGTCGGTCTGCACGCCCTTGCCCACATACTCCGCCTGCGCCAGGTTGGATTCGGGAGCGACCCAGTCCTCCGTTCCCTCTTCCCCACTGCCTTTGATCTGTATTTCGCCGGCAGAGCCGATTTCGGCGCACACGACAGCGCCGATCAGGGATGAGGTATCGGTATAATCAAAGCTGTCCTTCACCACGACCACCTGGGCGTTTTTAACATAAGGGGCGGTACAGGCCATGTTGGCCTCTCTGTCGGCGTCCAGGGTCATACCGTTCCAGATGCAGTCGATGTCCTTGGCCGCCAGAGCAGTCTCCTTGGTGTCCCAATTGATGATGACAAACTCGGGCTCTACGCCCAGCTTTTCACAGACCGCCCGGGCCAGCTCGGTGTCAAAACCGGTGAGATTGCCCTCGGCGTCGGTGTAATTCATGGGTTCATACACGGTGTAGCCGATGATCATTTTGCCGTTGGCCTTGATATAGGCCAAATCGCTGTCGCCGGCCTGCTGACCGGAACCGGGCTGGCTGGTTTGATTCTGGCTGCCGTTCCCGCCGCAGGCGGCCAGGGCCAGGCACATGGCCAGAGCCATGACAAAAGACAGTACTTTTTTCATTGTTGCGGATCCTCCCAATTTTCAGTTTGCCTCCGACTGATCCGGAATGCTTTTGCATTTTAGCATATTAGAAAAGTGATGTAAAGAGAAAAGCGCATTTTCCCCCTTTTCAACAAATAATATTCTTTTCCTTCATTGGGATTTGTCGCTCAAGAACAACAAAATACAGGTTTGGACACTGTTTGTAACGCATGGGCTCTGCTGGAAAAACCGAAAACTCCCGCGCAGCAAAAAGGGGGTTTTGCAGTTGCGGCGCTGCGGATTTTGGGGTACAATGGCGGAAAAGGCTGCGGGAGGAAAACAGAAATGAATGAAAAAGCGGTGGTGCTCGGCCTTTCCGGCGGGGTTGATTCGGCCTGCACGGCGGCCATGCTGCGCGATCAGGGCTTTGCCGTCACCGGAGTCTTCCTGTCCCGCGGCGGGCATGTCGATGCCGACGCGCGCCGCACGGCCGACGCGCTCGGCATTGATTTTTTGAGCGTCGATATGGAGCGGGAGCTGGAGCGCGAAGTCATCGCCCCCTTTATCGAAGGGTATCTGCACGGCAGGACGCCGATTCCCTGCGTGCTGTGTAACCCCGCCGTCAAGTTTCGGCTGCTGTTTGACGTGGCCGACAGGCTGGGCGCACAGTTTGTCGCAACCGGGCATTATGCGCGCGTCGGGCGCACGCCGGATGGTGTGCCCGCCCTGTACCGCTCGCCGGCCGGAAACGACCAGGCCTACATGCTGTACCGCCTGCCCGTCGAATGGCTGGCGCGGCTCCTTCTGCCGCTTGGCAATGAAAAGAGCAAGGCGGACATCCGCGCCCAGGCCCAAAGGGCCGGCCTTGCAATCAGTGAAAAGCCGGACAGCATGGAAATCTGTTTTATTCCGGACGGCGATTACGCCGCTTATATCGAAAGCCGGGGTATTTGCCCGCCGCCCGGCGATTTTGTCGACGAGCAGGGCAAAGTTTTGGGCCGGCACAGAGGAATTCATCATTATACCGTCGGGCAGCGCCGGGGCCTGGGCGTCGCCGCCGAGGGGCGGCTGTACGTTACGCGCATCGAGCCGGAAACAAATCGTGTTGTTTTGGCCCTTTCCGACCCGTACAGGGCGCAGATAGAGGTGGGGGAACTCTATATGACGGCGCCGGAATACGGCGCTTTAAGCGCGTTTGAGGCCGATGTGCTGGTGCGGCACGGGAAGAAGACCTATCCGGCCCGCATCCTCCGCACAGGGGAGAAAACGGCCCGGGTGGAGTTTTTCCAGCCGGCCCGCGCTCCTTCGCCGGGGCAGAGCGCCGTTTTCTTTGCGCCGGACGGACGGGTTCTGGGCGGCGGATTTATCCAAAGATAAAAAGCAAACGGGCGGAGCAAAAGCTCCGCCCGTTTGCCTTCAGGGACTATAAAAAGAGGTAGAGAATGGTTAAAGCCGCTCCAACAGGGCGTGAAGGATCTCGGCGGCGTCGCCGACCACCTTGTAGTCGGCCGCGGAAAAAATCGGCGCGTCGGGATCCGTGTTGACGGCGACGACGGTTTTTGCGTTGCCCATGCCGGCCAGGTGCTGAATGGCGCCCGAAACGCCGAAGGCGAGCAGCAGCCGCGGCGATACGGCGGTTCCCGTCTGCCCTATCTGGCATTCGCGCCCGGCCCAGCCCATGTCGACGAGCGGGCGTGAAACGCCCATCTGCCCGCCCAGCTTATCAGCCAGCTCCTGCACAAGCGCCAGGTTTTTGCGCGGGCCGATGCCCCGTCCGGCCGTGACGATGACGTCGGCCTGGGCGATGCCGGCGCTTTTTTCGCGCGCCGTCTGTTCGATGATTTCCACCAGCCCGGCCTTTTCAGGGCCGTCGAGCAGCGCGATCTCGCCCGTTCGGCCGGGATCGGGCACAGGGGCGGGCAGAACGCCGGGGCGCACGGTCGCCATCTGCGGGCGGTGATGGGGCGAAACGATGGTCGCCATCAGGTTGCCGCCAAAGGCGGGGCGGGTCTGTAAAAGAAGACCTGTTTCAGGGTCGATGTCAAGTCCGGTGCAGTCGGCGGTCAGTCCGGCGCCCAGCCGCGCGGCGACGCGCGGCGCCAGCGAGCGGCCAAAGCCGGTCGCGCCAAAAAGGAGAATCTCGGGCTTTTCTTTCAAGACGAGATTGGAGATCCAGTCGGCGTAGGGGGCGTCAAGCCGGTCGCGCAGAAAGGGGCTGGGGCACAAGAAAACACGGTCAGCTCCGGCGGCAATCAGCTGGTTGGCTTCATCCTGCGTCCCCCGCGGCAAAAGAGCGGTGACAGCGCTTTTGCGCCGATCGGCCAGAGCGCGGGCCCGGCCGGTCAGCTCCAGAGCGACGGGCAGCATTTTGCCCGCGCGTTCGGCAAAAACCCACACGCCGGAGCCGTCCTGTTCCCGCCGTGCAGCGGAGGCCTGCCGCTCGATAAAGAGCGCCTGCTTCGGGCAGCTCTGCGCGCAGATGCCGCATAAAACGCATTTGCCGTCGTCGATGATAAGGCGTTTGCCGGCCATTTGCAGCGCGCCGCTGGCGCAGGTGCGCACGCACAGGCCGCATCCGGCGCACAGCGCCGGGTTTACACGCAGGGGCATCACAGCACCTCCCTTATGATTTCGGTCAGGCGGGCGGCCTGCTGCGCCGCGTCGCCGGTAATTTCCACAGCCTGGCCGCGGCCCTGTGGAATATAAGTGCGGGCTACCTGTGTCGGCGAACCGTTCAGGCCGCATTTTGCCGGGTCGGCGCCCGCGCCGCAGGCGTCAAGAAGGGGTATTTCATGCTCTTCGCCCTTCAACACGCCGGTGATGGAGGGCAGCCGCGGGGTTCCCAGCTCGCGCGTCACCGTCAAAAGGGCGGGCAGCGGTACGCGCAGGCGTTCGAGGCCGTCGTCGGTCTCCCGCCGCACAAAAATGCAGCCGCGCCCCGGGCGGATTTCCGACACATCGCTGACATGGGGAATATGCAGCCGCTCGGCCAGCTCGGGGCCGATCTGCGCCGTGTCGCCGTCGACTGCCATGCGGCCGCAGAGAATGAGATCAAAGGCCCCCAGCCTGCGCACGCCGAGCGACAAAGCGTAGGAAGTGGCCAGGGTGTCGGCCCCGGCAAAGGCCCGGTCGGTCAAAAGCAGGGCGTCGTCGGCGCCGCGCGCGATGCAGTCACGGAGCATGGATTCGCAGGCGGGAATGCCCATGCTGAGCACCGACACTTTTCCGCCCAGCTTTTCGCGCAGGCAGAGCGCCGCCTCGAGCGCGTGGCTGTCAAAGGGATTGATGACGGCGTCGCAGCCGTCGCGCACAATGGTGTTGGTTTTGGGGTCAAGCCGGACCTCGTTGGACGAGGGCACCTGCTTGACGCAGACGATGATGTTCATACCTGTGCCTCCTCGCCGAACAGATTGCCGCGGCCGAGCTGGCAAAGGGGGTCAAAGCGCTGCTTCAGCTGCCGCATCTGCGAAAGAACTTCTTCGCCCACCATGACGGCCAGGAAGGGGGCCTTGAGCTTGCCGACGCCGTGTTCGGCCGACACGGCCCCGCCCAAATGCGAGACATGCCCGGCCCAGCGAACAAAAAGCTGCTTGCCGCGCGCGTGCTCCTGCATGTCGCGCGGCAGAATGTTGACGTGCAGGTGGTTGTCGCCGATGTGCCCCCAGGTGGCGTATTCAAAGCCCTCTTCGGCCAGGGTGCGGCGGTAAAAGGCCATGATATCCAGAAGCCTGCCGTCGGGCACCGCCATGTCGCTGCCCAGCTTGGTGATGCCGGGGCAGGACTGCTTGCGCCCGTCAATGAGCATATTGACGCTTTCGGGCACAGCGTGGCGGAAAAAGGTCAGCGTTTCACGGTCGAGGTCGGTGCGCGCCACCCACGAACGATCGGGGCTCCCGCCGGCGGCGGCGCTCTCTTCGCCCAGCGCATGCAGGCTTTCAAGCGCTTCCTGTGCGCTTTGGCAGTGCAGCTCGGCGTAAACGGCGGCCGACCCCATGCCCGCGGGGTCGGGCAGACGGGCGAAAACGCCGCCGGCAGCGCGCCTGTCGCGCAGAATGCCGAGCGCACGCGCGTCAAAATATTCAAAGGCTGCGACGTTTTGCAGCCGGCTGCGCGCCTTTTCAACAAATTTGGCGGCGCTTTCTTCAGCGGGAAAGAAGCAGGTGGCGCCCCAGATGACAGGGGGCAGCGGCGAAAGCGCCAGCTCGACGGCGGTCAGCACGCCGAGCGTGCCGTCCGAGCCGATGAAAAGGTCGATCAAATCCATATCGGGCGCGATAAAATAGCCTGAAGCGTTTTTGCACGCCGGTATCCGGTAGTCGGGCAGGCGGCCTTCGATACAGCCGCCGTCTTCGGTGGGCAGAGCAAAGCGAAGCCCGTCTGCAAAGCATTCGCCGCGGCGCAGCGAAAGGGTGCGCCCGTCGGCCAGCACGGCGCGCAGGGCCGTGACATGGCGGCGCATGGGACCGTACAGGTAGCTGCGCGCGCCCGAAGCGTTGCAGGCCGCCATGCCGCCGATGCTCGCCGTCGTTTCGGTCGGATCGGTGGGGAAAAACTGCTCGGGCGCGGCCTGTAAAGCGTCGAGTGCCGCAAGGGAGCGTCCGTCCCACCCCCCTGTGTCAAAGCGGCGCGCCGCTATCATTTTGCGCAGGTTTAAAAGCAGGACGCCGGGCTGCGCCGTCACATAAAAATGTCCGTCCTGCTCGCGCAGGGCGAGGACTTTGTCCATGCGGGTTAGGTTGAGAATGTGTCCCCCGCCCGGGACGGCGGCGGCGGCCAGGCCGGTGCGCGCCCCCTGCACGGTGACGGGCGCGCCCTTTTCATGCATATCGCGCAGAACGGCAACAACCTCTTCCTCGGTGCGGGGAAAAGAGATGCTTTCCGCCATGCCTGTGGCGCGCGATTCGTCGCGCAGGTATTCGGCGTATTCCGCCGCCATCGGGCGGATCAGCGGTGGGTTCATGCGTATCGCTCCTTATTGTGAAAAATGGGAACAGGGCCATTGTACAGCATATGATATTCTTCTTCTATTCCCATTTACACAATTTTATTTGCAGATCTTGCAAGTTTTCAAAGGTTGTGATACATTGTACAGAGAATATCCGGGCACGGCGGTGAAACAATGGAGCAGTGGGATTTTGAAGTGGTGCATAAGCGCGATGAAAGCAGCTGGTATATGGAACGCCCGCATTTTCATGAGGGCTTTGAGATTCTGCTCCCCCTGACCTGCGGAGGCAGTATGTTTGTCGACCGGCAAGCCTGGCCGCTGCGGCGCGGGCTTTTGATGGTCATCGACTCCGCCGCGCCGCACCGCAGCTTTGCCCGGTGCAGCAGCGGCTACAGCCGCTATGTCCTGCACTTCCCGCGCGAAACGCTGCTGGCGCAGGGCGCGCAGCCGCTGGCCGAGCGTCTGGAGCTGGGAAGCGTGTGCATCGCGCTGTCGCCGGAGCATTTTGCACAGTGCTTGGACTGGTTTTGCGCGATGGAGCAGAGCGAGCCGGGCGCGGCGGGACTTTTGCGCCGCCGCGCGGCCTTTTTGAACATTCTGGCGCTGGTGTGCGAGCTGTGGTCGGACGCGCCCGTCCGCCTGCCGCCCGAAAGCCCGTCGGACGCTGCGGCCGCGGCCGCCATCAGTTATATCCGCGAAAATCTCGACAGGCCGCTGACCCTCAGCGAGCTTGCAGGCGAATGCTTTATGAGCAAATCGACGCTGTGCCACCGGTTTAAGGAAGCGACGGGGTTTTCGGTGGGCGAATATATCATCCACTGCCGGGTGCTGCGCGCCCGCGCCCTTCTGCGGCGCGGCGCTTCGGTACAGCAGGCCGGCGAAAGCGCCGGCTTTGGCGACAACGCCCACTTTATCCGCACATTCAAGCGCTTGACAGGGCTGTCGCCCGGCCAGTACGCCAAAAGCTGCCGCGCCGACACGGCGGGGCGAAAGGAGCAGAGATGAACGGTTTTTATACGGAAAGCTATGAAGGGGCGCTGCCTGCGCGGCTGGAGCCGCGGCTGCGCCGGTTCCTGCTGGCGCAGGGGCTGCAATACGAGCCGGGCGAGTTCACCGTGTGCGTGCGGGACGACGGCGGGGAAATCGCCGCCGCCGGGTCGATGGCCGGCAACGTCTTCAAATGCATCGCCGTCGACGACCGCTTTCGCGGCGAGGGGCTGACCGCCCCCGTCATGACGGCTCTGCGCGCCCGCGCCTTTGAAAAGGGCATCCGGCATATTTTTCTCTTTACCAAGCCGCAGAACGAGGGGATGTTTCGCGATTTTGGCTTTTTTCCCATTTCACAAACGGGCGACATGCTGCTGATGGAAAACGCCCGGCACGGCATCGGCAGTTTTATTGCGTCGCTCGATCACGGCCCGGACGGCGGCGTACACGCCGCCGTCGTCGCCAACTGCAATCCCTTTACGCTGGGGCACCGCTATTTGATAGAGCGCGCCGCCGCCGGGTGCGACACACTGCATCTGTTCATACTCTCCGAGGATAAAAGCGCCGTGCCCGGCGACGTGCGTTTTGCGCTGGCGCGCCAGGGAGTGCGCGACCTGAAAAACGTGCTGGTACACCCGACGAGCGACTATATCATCTCTTCGGCCACCTTTCCGACCTATTTTCTCAAGGATCAGGCCCGGGCGGCCGAATCGGCCGGGCGGCTGGATTTGGCCGTTTTCTGCGATCATTTTGCGCCGGCGCTGCGCCTGACGCGCCGTTTTGTGGGGCAGGAGCCCTTCTGCCCTGTCACGGCGGCCTATAACCGCCTGATGCACGAGCTGCTGCCGCCCCGGGGCGTCGAGGTTTGTGAAATCCCTCGGCTGGAAAAGGAAGGCGCGGCTGTTTCCGCCTCGCGCGTGCGCGCGCTGTGGAAGGAAAAAAGGTGGGACGAGCTGCGCCCGCTGGTGCCCGAAGGGACTTATCGGTATTTATCCACAGGCCTGTGGGAATAAATATGAAAAAGCGGCAGGCAAACGCCCGTCGCTTTTTCATCAATTTCTGAAAATCCGTTTACAGGATTTCAAACACGCCGTAAACGCGTTCTTCTGCCCTGCCCCGGCCGCGGGCCTGCACGCAGACCCGGTAACAGCCGGGGGTCAGAGCGCCGTAATGCGCCAGAGAAAAGTCGAGCTGCGCGCCGCAGCGGTAAGTAATGCCGATTGATATCTCAAGCATTTCATCACCGCGGACGGGCTGCCAACAGCCGTTAGCTTGACGTTCCAGCGAGAAATTTTTACCGGCGTCAAAGGCGCGCCATGGCGCACTGCGCCAGACGCCGGTAACCCGAACGGTTCCCACGGGATAGGCGTCTTGATCCATGACGATACGCGGCTCTATACCATCCCACAGAAAAAAGGCAAGCAGAAAAAAGACTGTGGAAAGAAAAATGGTTTTTTGGGAGAAGAACCTTTTGTTCAACTCGGCTGCCCCCTACAGGATAGTTGCGGTTTTGGTCATGTATACGGAAAGGATACACCGCAGAAGTTTTTTCTGTAAAGATAGTGTACAGGCAATCGTTTTGGGATTACAAGAAAAAAATTGTTTAAATAGTATAAATTATATATTAAATCCAGCGCCTTCGGCTCTGTTTCTTGACATATGTCAAAAATAGTGTTATGCTCATCTCACAGGGGGAATCATATGCCCAGACCAAAAAAATGCCGCCGGGTGTGCTCGCTGCCCCAAAGCCAGGGCTTTGCGCCCATCGGCCGGCCGGGGCACGGGGCGGTGCAGCTTTCGGTCGACGAGTACGAGGCGCTGCGCCTCATCGATCTGGAGGGGCTGACGCAGGAGCAGTGCGCCGCCCAGATGGATGTGGCGCGCACCACGGTGACCGGCATTTACGAAAGCGCGCGGCGCAAGGTGGCCGACGCCCTTGTCAACGGCCGGCGGCTTGTCATCGGCGGCGGCGATTTTGCGCTGTGTGAACACCGCGGCGGCCATTGCGGGCCCGGCTGCTGCTGTAGGGATGGCCCGGCCCGCAAGTCGTTAAAAACCCACAAAGGAGAAGAGATAAAATGAGCGATTCCTGCACGAATAACTGTGAATCCTGCGGCGAAAACTGCGCTTCGCGCCAGAGCCCGCAGAGCTTTCTCGAACCCCAGAACGCCCAGTCGAATATCGGCCGCGTCATCGCCGTCGTCAGCGGCAAAGGGGGCGTCGGCAAAAGCCTTGTGACCTCGCTGCTCGCGGTTCTGGCGCAGCGCCGCGGGCTCAAGGCCGCCATTCTGGACGCCGACATCACCGGGCCTTCCATTCCCAAGGCCTTCGGCGTCCACACCCATGCCGTCGGGACGGAGGACGGCATTCTGCCCGCCGAGACGCCGACCGGTATTGAATTGATGTCGGTCAACCTGCTGCTCGAAAACGAGACCGACCCCGTCGTGTGGCGCGGGCCCATCATTGCCGGCACGGTCAAGCAGTTCTGGACCGACGTCATCTGGGGCGACGTTGATGTGATGCTGGTCGACTGCCCGCCGGGCACCGGCGACGTGCCGCTCACCGTGTTCCAGTCCCTGCCGGTCGACGGCATTATCGTCGTCACCTCGCCGCAGGAGCTGGTCTCGATGATCGTCGGCAAGGCGGTCAAAATGGCGCAGCTGATGAACGTGCCCGTTCTGGGCATTGTGGAAAACATGTCGTATTTCGAATGCCCCGACTGCCACAGCCGGCATTCGGTGTTTGGCGAGAGCCATATCGACGACGTCGCGCGCGAGCACGGCATCGAAAGGGTGGCGCGGATGCCCATCAACCCCAAGCTGGCGGCGGCCGCCGACAAGGGGCTTTTGGAGCTGTTTGAGGGCGACTGGCTCGACAAACTGGCCGACGCCGTCTGCGGCGAAGAGGAAAACACAAAAGGAGGCCCTACTATGAAAATCGCAGTCACTTATGAAAACGGCCAGGTCTTTCAGCACTTTGGCCATACCGAGCAGTTTAAGGTGTACGAGGTGGAAAACGGCGCCGTCGCCAAAAGTACCGTCGTTCCTTCGGGCGGCAGCGGGCACGGCGCGCTGGCCGGGTTTTTAAAGGAACAGGGCGTCCAGACGCTCATCTGCGGGGGCATCGGCGGCGGCGCCAAGCAGGCGCTGGATGATGCGGGCATCGCCCTGTACGGCGGCGTCAGCGGCGGGGCCGACGAAGCGGTCGCGGCCTTTTTGGCCGGCACGCTGGCGCACGACCCCAATGTGCGCTGCTCCCATCATGACGAAAGCCACGGCGAAGGCCATGACTGCGGCTCGCACGACTGCCATTCGCACGGGCATGACTGCCATGAGCACAACCATCACGGGCACTGCCACGGCCAGCACTGATCGGGCCGCAGAGCGCGTCGAAGAATAAAAACACAGCCCCGCGGGTTTTGCTGCCCGCGGGGCTTTTCGTACGGCGTTTCATTGCCTTTTTGCGTGCAAACGTGTACCATAAAAACAGGGTGAACAGGGCGCGCTTTTCCCGTGAAGGCAATCAGCCCTGCCGGACGGCGCCGCCGGCTGCAAACGGACACGCGGCTTTCCTCCCATAAGCTGCCCCTTTTGGGGCCGGCGCCGCCGAAAATTTTGAACAGGAGGATGTTTTATGTTCGATCTCATCATTCGAAACGGCCTTGTCTGCGACGGCACCGGCCGTGACGCCTACCGCGCCGACATCGGCGTGCGGGACGGCCGCATCGCGGCCATCGGCGATCTTTCCGCGCAGACGGCCAAAAGTGAGTATGACGCGCACGGAAAAACCGTTGCGCCCGGCTTTATCGAGCCACACTCCCACGCCGATTTGTCCATCCTCTTCTTCCCGTCTATGGAAAGCTACCTGCGGCAGGGGGTGACGACGGTGGTCGGCGGCAACTGCGGTCACTCTTTTGCCCCGGTCGGCGACGAGGTCTACCGCGCCGCCATTGTCGACCAGCGCGTCATGTTCCGCGCCAAGCCCTCGTATTTTGAATCGACCAGCTTTCTGCTGCCTTTGGAAAAGGCCAAAGAAGGGCTGCGCGAAGAGTACGGCATCGAAATGGATTGGAGCAGCTTTTCCGATTACATTGACAAGGTCAATTCCCTGCCGCCCGACGCCAATATCGTCCCGCTGGCCGGGTACAGCGCCATCCGCGCCGCCGTCATGGGTATGGACTGCCTGCGTGAAGCGACGCCCGAAGAGCTCGACCGCTGTGAAGCGCTGACACGCCAGTGCATGGACGAAGGGGCCTTTGGCCTTTCGTCGGGCACCGACCCGCAGTACATTCCCGGCCCCTTTGCCACCGACGAGGAAATGGTGCGTATGCTGAAGGTGGTGGCTGAACGCGGCGGCGTTTTTGCCTCGCACACCCGCAACGTCACGCGCGACGGGCGGCCCGACCGTATGGAGGGCTACCGTGAAATGCTGCGCCAGGCGCGGGCGGCCGGCGTGCGCGCCCATGTATCACACGTTCACACTCTGGGCATGGGGGCGACGCCCGAAGCGTGCGCCCAGGCGGCGCGCGACACCCTGCGCTATTTTGAAGAGGAGGCGGCAAACGGACTGGATTTGAGCTTTGACGTCATCCCCAGTCCCTACAGCATGGATTTTACGGTTCCCTATTTCGCCACCTTCCTGCGGCCGTTTGTGCTCATGTCGGGGTCGCGCCAGCAGCTGGCGCGCAACCTTCAGGTTCCCGACTTCTGCAAAATGGTGCGCCTTGTCATTGAAAACGGCATGTATCCCCTGCTGGATCCGAAGGAAATCACAAGCGTATATTCCATTGTCACCGTTTCACGGCACAAAAACCCCGCGCATCTTGGCAAAAACCTTGCGCAGTACGCGCGCGAACTGGGGCGCGATCCGCTGGATTTGACCCTCGAGCTGTTCGCCGAAGACTGCGACATGTGCGGCGCGATGGCTTTGCCCGGCATGGACGAGGCCAACAAGCTGCTGTGCGAGCACCCGCTCGCCATTCCGTGCGCCGACGGCATCAGCGGGTCGAAGGATATTTCCTTTGGCCTGAACGAGGACATCGACATGATGCAAAACCCCATGGGCCTCAGCTTCATGATCCGCTGGATGCTTCTGCACGGCAAGCCGCGTTTTGAAGATACCATCCGCCAGATCACCGGCTTTGTCGCCGAGCGCTTCAACATTCCGCAGCGCGGCCGACTGGAAGAGGGGTATTTTGCCGACATCGTCGTGCTCGATCGCGGCCGGCTCAAAAGCCATGACCGCGACGAAAACCCGCTCCAGTACCCCGAAGGGATCGATCTGGTCGTTGTCAACGGCGTTGAAACGGTCCGGGACGGAGCCATGACGGGCGCGCACGCCGGACGGATGCTGCGCAAAAACTGAAAAAGAGCAAAAAAGGCCCCGGCGGGCACTGCCAACGCAGCGTCTGCCGGGGCTTTTGCAACGAAAAACAGGAATGCGGCGGGAAAATCAGAGTCCCATTTCCGCCTTGACTTCTTTGAAGCACTGGACGGCGAAGTCGAGGTCCTCTTTGGTGTGGCCGGCCGAAATCTGAGTGCGGATGCGGTCGCGGCCCTTGGGCACGACGGGATAGCAGAAGCCGACGACATAAACGCCTTTTTCCAGCATACGGCGGGCGAACTCGTTGGCAATCTTCGGGTCGTACACCATAATGGGCACGATGGGGTGCTCGCCGGGCAGCAGGTCAAAGCCGGCCTTTTCCATTTCGGCGCGGAAGTAGCGGGCGTTTTCATGCACCTTGTCGCGCAACGCGGTCGACTCGGTCAGCATGTCAAACACGCGGATGGACGCGGCGGCAATGGCCGGGGCCAGCGTGTTGGAGAACAGATAGGGGCGCGAGCGCTGGCGCAGCAGGTCGACGATTTCCTGGCGGGCCGAAGTGTAGCCGCCCGAAGCGCCGCCCAGGGCCTTGCCCAGGGTGCCGGTGATGATGTCGACACGGCCCATGACGCCGCAGTGCTCGGGCGTGCCGCGGCCGTGCTCGCCCATGAAGCCGACGGCGTGGCTGTCGTCGACCATGACGAGAGCGTCGTATTTGTCGGCCAGGTCGCAGATGCCCTTCAGGTTGGCAATGTAGCCGTCCATCGAAAAGACGCCGTCGGTGGCGATCAGCTTGATGCGCGCGCCCGCTTCGTCGGCCGCCTTGAGCTGGACTTCAAGGTCTTCCATGTTGTTGTTTTTGTAGCGGAAGCGCTTGGCCTTGCACAGGCGCACGCCGTCGATGATGCTGGCGTGGTTGAGCTCGTCGGAAATAATGGCGTCGTCGGCGCCCAGCAGGGTTTCAAAAAGGCCGCCGTTGGCGTCAAAGCACGAGGAATACAGAATGGTGTCGTCCATGCCCAGGAAGCTCGCGATTTTTCCTTCCAGCTCTTTATGGACGCCCTGGGTGCCGCAGATAAAGCGGACCGACGACAGGCCGAAGCCCCATTTGTCGTAGCTTTCCTTGGCGGCGCGGATGAGCTCGGGGTTGTTGGAAAGGCCGAGGTAGTTGTTGGCGCACATGTTGACAACGCCGTTGGCCTTGGTGGTGTCGATGCGCGATTTCTGCGGGGTGACGATGACGCGTTCGTCTTTATAAGTGCCGGCTTCGCGGATGCCTTCCAGCTCTTTCTGATAAATTTC
Source organism: uncultured Clostridium sp. (assembly GCA_947427035.1). Lineage (GTDB taxonomy): Bacteria > Bacillota > Clostridia > Oscillospirales > Butyricicoccaceae > Ventrousia. Next base: position 35,529 of record CANEGK010000007.1, on the reverse strand, counting down.
GATGGCTTTTTTCACAGCGGGTTCCTCCTGTCAAAATAGGTTGGCGGCAAGCGCCTTATTTTTTGGTCCAGTCCAGAACGACCTTGCCCGACTCGCCCGAGTTCATGGCGGCAAAGCCCTTTTCGAACTCGGTGTAGTGGAAGCGGTGAGTGATGATGGGGGACAAATCGAGGCCGCCGTCGATCATGGCGCCCATTTTGTACCAGGTTTCAAACATTTTGCGGCCGTAAATGCCCTGCAAAGTCAGGCCCTTGAAGATGACGTCGTTCCAGTCGATGACGGTGCCGGGACCGGCGATACCCAGAAGCGCGACTTTGCCGCCGTTGCGCATCAGCCCGAGCAGCTGGTTGAGCGCCGCGCCGTTGCCGGACATTTCCATGCCGACGTCAAAGCCTTCGACAATGCGGTGCTTTTTCATCAGCTCTTCAATGTCGTCGGTCTTGAGGTTGACGGCTTCGGTCGCGCCCATTTTTTTGGCCAGATCCAGGCGGTACTGGTTGACATCGGTGATAAAGACCGAGCGCGCGCCGCAGAAGCGGGCGATGGCGACCGCCATCATGCCGATGGGGCCTGCGCCGGTGATGAGCACGTCCTCGCCCACCAGGTCAAACATCAGCGCGGTATGGGTGGCGTTGCCGTAGGCGTCGAAGAAGGAGACGACGTCCTCGGGCAGACTTTCGGAAATGGGCACGACGTTGGTGGCGGGAATGCACAGGTATTCGGCAAAGGCGCCCTGGCGCTCGACGCCGACGCCGCGGGTGTGCTTGCACCAGTGGCTGTTGCCGGCGCGGCAGTTGCGGCAGTGGCCGCAGACGATATGCCCTTCGCCCGAGACGCGCTGCCCGATGGCAAAGCCGTTGACCCCGGCGCCCAGCGCGGCGATTTCACCGACGTATTCATGGCCGATGACATTGGGAGGCGTCACATGCTTCTGGCTCCACGGATCCCAGTTGTAAATATGCACGTCGGTGCCGCAAATGGCGGTTTTGTGGATTTTAATGAGGACTTCGCCCGCCCCGACCTCGGGCACAGGGACCTGTTTGAGCGTCAGGCCTTTGCCGGCTTCGGTTTTGACCAGTGCGTCCATCATGGTGGGAATTGCCATTTTGCCTCAACTCCTGTTCGTTTATTTTTATGCGCGAATGTATTGACGTTATTTTGATTGTACCACAAGAAGGAAGAATTGCAAGGGATTAAAAGGGGTTTTTTTGAAAAAACCGGTGATATTGCGAATGTTTCAGAAGATGATAAAGGAATAAAAAACACCGAAAATGTCCATCGAAAAAGGACAGATACGGCAAGTTGCAATCTTTAAAACCCCTTAAAATGTCCTGTTAAAAAAGACAAACAAAGCCGGCCGCTTTTGGGCTTCCGGGCGGCCGTTTCCGAGCGGCTTGCCCGCGGCGGCAAATGCGTGTATGATAGAGCCCGAGGTGATTATCTTGCTTAACATTGTGCTGTTGGAGCCCGAGATTCCCCAGAACACCGGCAACATTGCGCGCACCTGTGCGGCGACGCGGTCGCGGCTGCATCTCATCGAGCCGATGGGCTTTTCCGTTGACGAAAAGCATGTGCGCCGGGCGGGGCTTGATTACTGGCCCATGGTCGATTTGACCGTTTACCCCAATTTAGAGGAATTCTACCGGAAAAATCCCGGCGCCCGCCCGTGGATGGCATCAACGAAGGCAAAGCGGCGGCACTGCGACGTGCAGTTTCAGGACGGCGATTACCTGATGTTCGGCCGAGAAACGCGCGGGCTGCCCGAGGAGATGATCTTCGCCGACTACGAGCGCGCCCTGCGCATTCCCATGCGCGAAGACGCGCGCAGCCTCAACCTGTCCAACTCGGTCGCCGTCGTTGTGTACGAGGCGCTGCGGCAGCTGGACTTCCCTAATCTGCGATGAAAAGGCTCTATCTGGTCGGCGGAACCATGGGGGTTGGGAAAACGTCGGCCTGCCAGCTGCTGAAAAAGCGGCTCCCCCGCGCCGTCTTTCTGGACGGCGACTGGTGCTGGGATTCCGACCCCTTTCAGGTGACCGGAGAGACAAAAGCGATGGTGACGGACAACATCTGCCATCTGCTCAATAATTTTCTGCGCTGCTCTGCTTATGAAAATGTCATCTTCTGCTGGGTTCTGCACGAACAGAGCATTCTTGACGATCTGCTTTCCCGGCTTGATACGGCGGATTGCACTGTGAAGGCGGTTTCCCTTTTATGTACGCCGGCGGCGCTGGCGGAAAGGCTGCAAAAGGATGTCGCGGCCGGGCTCCGCCAGGCGGACGTGGTCGGGCGCAGCCTGGAACGGCTGCCGCTGTACAGCGCGCTGAACACCCGAAAAATCGATGTCTCGGCGCTTTCGCCCGGGGAAACGGCCGAGGCCATCCTGCGAATATAGCCTGCGCGGCCCGGCCCTTTTGTCCGGCTTTGGCGCGGTGCGGCGGCGAAGTGAATTTTTTCGGGGGGAAAAACGCCGATTTCGCTTGATTTAGGCCCGGGATTGATATATAATCAACGGAGTCGTTTTATCCGCGGGCAGAAAAGCCGGCGCAGGCGCGCCCGGCCCGCCATCAACATCATAAGGAGCTGTGTGCCATGAGCCTCAATAAAAAATCGGTGGCCGACGCCGCCGTTTCCGGCAAAAAAGTTCTTGTGCGCTGCGACTTCAATGTTCCCCTGCAGGAGGGCGTTATTACCGACGATACCCGCATCACGGCGGCTTTGCCCACTATCCGCCATCTTCTGGCGCAGGGCGCGGCCGTTATTTTATGCTCGCACCTGGGGCGGCCCAAGGGCGAGGTCAATCCCAAATATTCGCTGCGGCCGGTCGCCGCGCGCTTGAGCGAGCTTTTGGGCCAGCCGGTCGCGCTGGCGCAGGATGTGACGGGCGAAAGCGCCCGCGCCCTGGCCGCCGGCTTGCAGCCGGGCCAGGTCATGCTGCTTGAAAACCTGCGCTTCCGCCCTGAGGAAGAGAAGAACGAAGAGGGCTTTTGCCGCGAATTGGCGGCGCTGGCCGATTTATACGTCAACGACGCCTTTGGCGCGGCGCACCGCGCCCATGCCTCGACGGCGGGCGTCGCCGCCTTTCTGCCCGCAGTGGCCGGCTTTTTGATGCAGCGTGAAATCGACGTGATGGGCAGGGCGCTGGAAAAGCCCGAGCGCCCCTTTGTCGCCATTCTGGGCGGCGCGAAGGTGGCCGACAAGCTGGCGCTTATCGAAAACCTGCTCGACAAATGCGACAGCGTGCTCATCGGCGGCGGCATGTCCTACACCTTCAGCCGCGCGCAGGGCGGCCAAATCGGCCGCTCGCTGTGCGACGAGAGCAAGCTCGACATGGTCCGGGGCCTGATGGAAAAAGCAGCGCAGAAGGGTGTGCAGCTGCTGCTGCCCTGTGACACGGTCTGCGGTAGGAGCCTTGACAACGACACCGAGCGCAGGGTGGTCAAGGCAGACTGCATCCCCGACGATTTCCAGGGCCTTGACATCGGGCCCGAAACGTGCGAGCGGTTTGCCGCCGTCATCAAAGGGGCCAAAACGGTCGTCTGGAACGGTCCGATGGGCGTTTTTGAGCTGCCCGCTTTTGCCGAGGGTACGCGCGCCGTTGCCCGCGCCGTGGCCGAGTCAAAGGCCGTCTCCATCATCGGCGGCGGCGACAGCGCCAGCGCCATCGAGCAGCTCGGCTTTTCCAAACAGGTGACCCATATTTCGACGGGCGGCGGCGCAAGCCTCGAGTTTCTCGAGGGCCGCGTACTGCCCGGCGTCGCCTGCCTGCTCGACAAATAGGGCCGGACTGCATTGCCGATATCAAACACCAAGAGGTTGAAATCCTATGAACAGACGATACAGAAAGACCATTATCGCCGGCAACTGGAAAATGAACAAGACGGCCGCCGAGGCCCGCGCTTTTCTGGCCGAGCTGAAAGCGAAATCGACACAGGCCCGCTGGTGCGATATTGTTTTGTGCGTACCTTACACCCTTATTCCTACGGCTGTCCGCGCCGCTAAGGGGACCAAGGTGGAAATCGGCGCGCAGAACGTTCACTATGCGGAAAACGGCGCGTTTACCGGCGAGGTATCGTGCGCCATGTTGCAGGAGGCCGGCGCAAAATATGTCATCATCGGCCATTCCGAGCGCCGCCAGTATTTTGGCGAAACCGACGCGATGGTCAACAAAAAGGTGCTCGCCGCGCTGCAAAGCGGCCTGCGGCCCATCATCTGCGTGGGCGAAAGCCTGGAAATGCGCGAGCTGGGCGTTACGCTCGACCATGTGCGCGCACAGGTCAAAATGGCGCTCAACGGCGTGCCGGCCGAGCTTCTGCGCAAAATCGTCATCGCTTATGAGCCCGTCTGGGCCATCGGGACCGGCAAGACGGCGACGGCCAGTCAGGCCGACGAGGTCGGCCGCGTCATTCGCGAATGCCTGCGCGTCAAATACGGCGCGCGGTGCGCACGCTCGGTCTCCATCCTGTACGGCGGCTCGATGAACCGCCAGAACGCCGACGAGCTTTTGTCCATGCCCGACGTCGACGGCGGGCTCATCGGCGGCGCCAGCCTGGATGTCGCCCATCTGTGCGACATCATCGACGCGGCAAATCAATAAAAGAGGACGGTTTTCATGAAAAAACCTTTGCTTCTGCTCGTTCTGGACGGCTTTGGCCAGGCGCCCGCGGGGCCGTGCAACGCCATCAGCCTGGCCCGTACCCCCAATCTGGACGGGCTGTTTGAAAAATACCCCCACGCGCTTTTGCAGTGCTCGGGGCTGTCGGTCGGCCTGCCCGACGGGCAGATGGGAAACAGCGAGGTCGGACACACCAATCTCGGCGCGGGGCGCGTCGTGTATCAGGAGCTGACCCGGATTTCCAAAGAGATCGGAGACGGCACCTTTGACCAGAACCCCGCGCTGCTCGGCGCCCTGCGCCACGCGCGGCAGGCGGGCGGCTCGATTCATTTGTGCGGGCTTTTGTCCGACGGCGGCGTGCACAGCCATATCGATCATCTTTTTGCGCTGCTTGACCTGTGTCAAAAAGAGGGCGTCGGCGCCTATCTGCACGGCTTCCTCGACGGGCGCGACGTCGCGCCGACTTCGGGCGCCGGCTTTGTCCGCGCTGCGGCGGAAAAATGCGCGCAGACCGGCGCGAAAATCGCCACTGTCATGGGGCGGTATTACGCTATGGATCGCGACAAGCGCTGGGATCGCGTCGAGCTGGCCTACAACGCCATGACCCTGCGCGAAGGTGAGGTATGCGAAGACCCCGCCGCGGCTGTGGAGAAATCGTATGAAAACGGCGTGACCGACGAGTTTGTCAAGCCGATTGTCGCCCCCGGCGGCGCGCCGGTCGGCAAAAATGACAGCGTCATCTTCTTTAACTTCCGCCCCGATCGCGCGCGGGAGATTTCCTATGCCTTTGTCGACCCCGGCTTTGACGGCTTTGCGCGCCGCGGCGGCTTTATCGGGCCGCATTTCGTCTGCTTTACGCAGTATGACGCCGCCATGCCCAACGTCCAAATCGCCTTTAAACCGCAGACGCTGGACAATATTCTGGGCCAGGTGCTGGCCGACCGCGGCATGACGCAGCTGCGCATCGCCGAAACGGAAAAATACGCCCATGTCACCTTCTTTTTCAACGGCGGACGTGAAGAGCCTTTTGCCGGCGAGGATCGCGTGCTGGTGCCTTCACCCAAGGTGGCGACCTATGATTTGCAGCCGGAAATGAGCGCTTATCAGGTGGCGGCGCAGTGTGTCGAGCGTATTGAAAGCGGGAAATACGACGTCATCATCATGAACCTGGCCAACTGCGACATGGTGGGGCACACCGGCGTGCTGGACGCCGCCGTCAAAGCGGTCGAGGCCGTCGACGACTGCGTCGGGCAGGTGGTCGGGGCCGTGCTGCGCGCCGGCGGGCAGGCGCTCGTCACCGCGGACCACGGCAACGCCGACCAGATGTGCGACGCTGCGGGCAACAGCTTTACCGCCCATACGACCAACCCTGTGCCCGTCGTTTTGTGCGGGGCGGACGGCAAAAACATCCGCGACGGCGCTTTGTGCGACGTTGCGCCCACCCTGCTCGCGCTTTTGGGAATTCCCCAGCCAAAAGAGATGACGGGGCGTTCGCTGGTATAAAAATCCGTTTGTTTTGAAAAGATCATCATAAAGGAGATTGGAAAGTATGAAGAAGCTGATTGAAATTATCGATGTCGTCGGCCGCGAAGTCATGGACAGCCGCGGCAACCCGACCGTTGAGGTTGAAGTGTATGTTGACGACGGCCGCGACACCTTCCTCGGCCGCGCCGCCGTGCCCTCGGGCGCGTCGACCGGTATTTTTGAAGCCTGTGAAATGCGTGACGGCGACAAGAGCCGTTATCTGGGCAAAGGCGTGCAGAAAGCCGTTTCCGCTGTCAACACCGAAATCGCCGACGCTCTGGTCGGCATGAACGCCCTCGATCAGGTCGCCATTGACAAAGCGCTCATCGCGCTGGACGGCACCCCCAATAAGTCGCGTCTGGGCGCCAACGCTATTTTGGGCGCTTCCCTCGCCTGCGCCAAAGCGTCGGCCGAAGCGCTGGGCCTGCCCCTTTACGCCTATGTGGGCGGCTGCAACGCCAAGACGCTGCCCGTTCCCATGATGAATATTCTCAACGGCGGCGCCCACGCCACCAATAACGTCGAGATTCAGGAGTTTATGGTCATGCCGGTCGGCGCCGCCTCTTTTAAAGAAGCGCTGCGCATGTGCGCCGAAGTGTTCCACAACCTCAAGGGCGTGCTCAAAGAGAACGGCACCCCGGCCGCCGGCGTCGGCGACGAGGGCGGCTACGCGCCCAACCTGAAAAAGGACGAGGACGCCCTGAAGGTCATTGTCGAGGCCATTGAAAAGGCCGGCTACAAGCCGGGCGACGATTTCCGCATTGCCATCGACGCCGCTTCTTCCGAATGGTGGAACGATGAGGAGCAGTGCTATGTCCAGCCCAAGAGCGGCAAGAAAATGACCCGTCAGCAGCTGGTCAAGATGTGGAAGGGCTTTGTCGAAAAATACCCCATCATCTCAATCGAAGACGGCATGGCGGAAGAGGACTGGGAAGGCTGGAAGCTGCTGACCGAAGCGCTGGGCGACAAAATTCAGCTGGTCGGCGACGACCTGTTCGTCACCAACACCGAGCGGTTAAGCCGCGGCATCGAGCTGGGCGTGGGCAACTCCATCCTCATTAAGGTCAACCAGATCGGCACGTTGACCGAAACGCTCGACGCCATCAAAATGGCCAACCGCGCCGGGTATACGGCCGTCATTTCGCACCGCTCGGGCGAGACCGAGGACACGACCATCGCCGATCTGTCAGTTGCGCTCAACGCCGGCCAGATCAAGACGGGCGCGCCCAGCCGCACCGACCGCGTCGCGAAATACAACCAGCTGCTGCGCATCGAAGAAGAGCTGGGCGATGTATCAGAATATTTGGGGCTGAAAGCCTGGTTCAATCTGTAAGGAAGCCGAAGGCAAGGATATGCCGCGCCCAGCTCTTCGCGAGCGGGAGCGAGCCGCCGCCGGGCGGCGGCGTCCGCGCAGGCGGGGTTTCCCCGCCGAGCGTGTGTGATTGCTTGGGGACCCCGCAAAACCCGTGGGTTTTGCGGGGCGCGCAGGGCGATGATCGGTCGGCAGAGAATTCGAAGCGGGAGCGTCTGGGGATGACTTGGACGCTCCTTCTCTTTATAGGCCCCGTCTAAGAGTGCATTGATTCACCGCTGCCGGACAGCGGCAATATATACCTGTCCGTAACAAGCCGGGATGTTTGGAGGGAAATATGGCAGTAAAACTGATAAAGCTTACAAAGAAATATGAAAAGCAGCTGTGTGAAATGATCGATGAATGGAAACTGGATCAGGAGGTCAACCACACCAACCACTCACCGTGGGCGATCTTTAGAAATGATTGTCACGATTTCGATTACTATCTGGAACACCTTGAAATTAAAGAAGCTACAGAAGACCGGGTTCCCGATTCGGTATTTTTTCTGCTGGACGAAGAAAGAGACAGACTTCTTGGCGCAGTCAATATCCGTCATTATTTGAACGACTTCCTTCTGAAAGGCGGCGGGCATATCGGCGACGGAATCAGACCCAGTGAAAGAAGGAAAGGGTATGCAACAAAGATGATTGGTCTGGCACTGGCCGAATGTAAAAAGCTGGGGATAGACAAGGTGCTCATGGTATGCGATAAGGATAATATCGGGTCGGCCAAATCCATTGTAAAAAACGGCGGTGTCCTTGAAAACGAGTTCGTGAATTCAAAGGGCGGCATAGAACAGAGATATTGGATTTCAATTTGACGCGGATTCATTCCAGTTTGGCAGAGAGACAGCAAAGCCCGCAGGCCGGAAGGGCCTGCGGGCTTTTTGCGCCCCTGACAGACAATGAAAATATGGTTTTTACGGAAGCCGGATGCCGTAAGCGTCCAGAATGTACTGGGGCAGCTCCATGCGCACGGTGAGCAGCGGGTCGACGATTTGGCAGATGACCAGGTGGCCCTGAAGCGACAGAATCATACCGGCCTTTTCGGCGCTCAGCCCGCAGTCCATTAAATATTTATGCATGGCGCGCGAAGCGAGGATGCTGGCTTCGTCCAGCGTTTTGGCCGACTGAATGGTGCAGATGCCGCTGCCGAAATCCAGACAGGGAGTGGGCAGGCAGGAACCTTTGACGGCGGTGACGCGCACCGTGACGCGGCCGCGGCACTCCATGCCGCAAATCAGGGTTTCGCCGTCGCCCATGGCGGCGTGCAGGTCGCCCATGGCCAGCAGCGCGCCTGGCGCGTTGACGGGCAGGTACAGGGTTGTGCCCTCGACGATGAGGCGGCAGTCCATGTTGCCGCCGTGCTCGCGCGGCGTCTCGGTTGAAATATCCTCGCCGTTGGCCGGCGCGGTGCCGATGACCCCTATCATGGTGTCAGCCGGAATGCGCAGATGCTCGTCGAACAGAATCTCGCCCTTTTCAATGGGGAAAATTTTGGCGACGCGCTCGGTGACCAGGTGCTGGTAGGCGCCGTGGCCCGGTGCGGTGCGCATGACGCCGGTCACATCGGTTTCAATTTTCAGGATTTCTACTTTCAGGATGTCGCCAGGTTCGGCACCTTCAACAAACAGCGGGCCGGTCGCGGGGTTGGCGTATTCGCGGACGGGCAGGGTGTTGCCTTCGTCGCGGATTTCGTCATTATAGCAGTCGCGGGTATGGAACAAAACGGTCTCACCGCTCTGGCAGCGGGCGGCGGGGGCGTGCGCGGCAGACAGCGAGCAGACGATGTGCTCGCGCGGGATTTCCAGCATGGGGGTCAGTCCTTTCTCTTTGGCGTTGCTTTCAGTATACCAGAAGCGCCGCGGCATTGCAAAGAAAAGGTCCGCGCCTATTTTTCAAAATTCGAATCGCAGATGCGCGGACAAATCCCTCTTGACAGAATGAAACAGTGGTGATAATATAAAAATATATACACAAAATCCTGTGATCGGGACGGAACTCAAGACAAATGCCGCACAGAGAGGGCGCGCCGCCGGCTGTAAGTGCGTCTGCCGCATGTTGGGAACCACACCGCCCGTGAGGAGCGCCGCCGAACCTATCTGTTTTTGCAGTAGGCGTGCGCCGGCCTGCCGCCGTTACCGGTACAGAAGCGGGAGCGTTTTTGCGCTTCAAGCAGAGTGGAACCACGGTTTTGTCAAATCGCCTCTGCACCCCTTTAAGGGGTGCGGGGCTTTTTATTTTGCAATTTTAAACGACGAGAGGAAGTCTTTTCTATGAACATCAAGCTGAAAGACGGCTCCGCTTTGTGCGTGGCCGACGGAGCGACGGCGCTGGACGCCGCCAAACAGATTTCTGACGGCCTGGCGCGCGCGGCGCTGGCCTGTGAAATCAACGGGGAAACCCATGATTTGAAAACCCCGCTGCATGAGGGCGACAGCCTGAGCATTCTGACCTTTAACGATGAGATGGGCCGCTGGACGCTGCGCCACACTGCGTCGCACATTCTGGCGCAGGCGGTGCAGCACCTTTTCCCCGACGCGCGCTTTGCCATCGGCCCCGCCATTGACAACGGCTTTTACTACGATTTTGACCGTGAGGAATCCTTCACCCAGGAGGATTTGGAGAAAATCGAGGCCGAAATGAAGCGCATTGTCAAAGAAAACCTGCCGCTCGAGCGATTTGTTCTGTCCAAAGAACAGGCTCTGGAAAAAATGGCGAGCGAACCCTATAAGGTCGAGCTCATTGAAAACCTGCCCGAAGGCGAAGAGATCTCTTTCTATAAACAAGGCGACTTCTGTGATCTGTGCGCCGGCCCCCACCTGCCCTCGACGGGCGGGGTCAAGGCCATCAAGCTGACCAGCGTCACGGGCGCTTACTGGCGCGGCGACTCCAGCCGCAAAATGCTCCAGCGTATTTACGGCACCGCCTTTACCAAAAAGGCCGATTTGGACGAATACCTGCACATGATGGAAGAGGCTAAAAAGCGCGACCACCGCAAGCTGGGCCGCGAGCTCGACCTGTTCATGTTCGCGGAAGAGGGCCCGGGCTTCCCCTTCTTCTTGCCGAAAGGCATGGTGCTGCGCAACATCCTTGAGGATTTCTGGCGCAAAGAGCACAAGCGCGCCGGGTACGAGGAAATCCGCACCCCGATGATTCTCAACGAGGATCTGTGGCACCGCTCGGGCCACTGGGATCACTACAAATCCAACATGTACTTTACCCAGATCGACGAAGAGGATTACGCCATCAAGCCCATGAACTGCCCGGGCGGAATGCTGGCCTACAAGCGCCGCATGTGGTCGTACCGCGACCTGCCCATCCGTTCGGCCGAGATGGGCGTCGTGCACCGGCACGAGCTGTCGGGCGCGCTGCACGGCCTGATGCGCGTGCGCTGCTTTACGCAGGACGACGCGCACCTGTATATGACGCCCGAGCAGATTCCCCAGGAAATCGAGGGCGTCATCGACCTGGTCGACCGTGTGTACAAGGTCTTTGACTTCCCCTACCGCGTCGAGCTGTCGACCCGGCCCGAGGACTTTATGGGCGAAATCGAGCAGTGGGACGCGGCGACCGAGGCGCTGCGCCAGGCGCTGGAGCGCAAAGGCGTCGAGTACCGCATCAATGAAGGCGACGGCGCCTTTTACGGGCCCAAGATCGACTTCCATCTGGTCGACTCCATCGGCCGCACCTGGCAGTGCGCCACCTTGCAGCTCGACTTCCAGATGCCCGAACGGTTCGAGCTGGAATACACCGGCGCCGACGGTGAAAAGCACCGCCCCGTTATGATCCACCGCACCATTCTGGGCAGCATGGAGCGTTTTATCGGCATTTTGACCGAGCATTACGCCGGCGCCTTCCCGCTGTGGCTGTCGCCGGTGCAGGTCAAAGTCCTGCCCATCACCGACCGCGTGCAGCCCTATGCGCACGAGGTCATGGACAAGCTGGAGCAGGCCGGCATCCGCTGCGAGTTTGACGGCCGCAACGAGAAGATCGGGTACAAGATCCGCGAAGCGCAGATGGAAAAGGTGCCGTATATGCTCGTGCTGGGCGACAAGGAGCAGGAGGCCGGACAGGTCGCCGTGCGCTCGCGCAAGACGGGCGAGACCGAAACCATGACGGTTGAGGCGCTCATTAAGGCCCTGCAAAAAGAGGTTGAGGAAAAGAAGTAGGCGGAAAGCTTGATAAAAAGGCGGTAATCCCCAGGGATTACCGCCTTTTGAGCGGGAGTCAGCGCCTTCTGCCGCCCCGGATAAGGGGCAAAAGAAGACGGAATAATTTCACAGAAACTTCAAAAACTAGGGGAACCATCGACGCCTCAAGCGCGTCTATATTCGCAGAAACCACTGCCACATACCATTTGAACCGACGAAAGGAAACCAACATGAAAAAACTGACCGCATTGCTTCTCGCCGCCCTTGTGGGCCTGTCCGTTCTGGCCGGGTGCCAGAAGGCCGAAGAGAAAAACCCCACCTGTGAGGAAATATTGGAAAAGATCAACGAAGCCATCGGAGAGGATAATCTGCCCGACATGCAGGCCATCGACGACGATGTACTGTCCGTTCTGTACGGCATCACCTCGACCGATTTACTGGAGGATTACCGGGGCTCGGTCGCCCTTATCAACGTCCGTGCCGACGAAATTCTTGTCATGAAGGTCAAAGAGGGCAAGATGGCCGACGCCGAGGCCGGCATTACTCAGCGACAGGAGGATTTGGACGCCACCTGGTCGCAGTACCTGCCCGAAGTCTATGAAACAGTCAAAGATGCCCGCGTCGTCAAAAACGGGAATTATATCCTGTTTGTCGTGTCCGAAAAGGCCGACGAGGCGGTCAGCGCCTTTGACGAGATGACCAAAGCCTGAGCTTATGGTTTTCAGCAGCGTCGTCTTTCTGTTTTTTTACCTGCCGGTGACGCTGGCAGTCTACTACGTTGCGCCGCGCAGATGGCGCAACGTAGTTCTGCTTGCCGTCAACCTGCTTTTTTATGCGTGGGGAGAACCGGTTTATGTACTTATCATGCTGCTTTCCATCGCCATCGACTATACCCATGGTCTTCTCGTTGAAAAACACCGCGCAAACGACAAAAAGGCGCGCGCCTTTGTCATCTCTTCCGTGGTTTTCAACCTGGGACTGCTGCTCTTTTTCAAGTACTACGATTTTATTGTCGTCAGCCTGAAGGGCCTCTTCCCCGCCCTGCCGCTCGAACCGCTGGGGGTGCCGCTGCCCATCGGCATTTCCTTTTACACCTTTCAGACCATGTCGTATACCATCGACGTCTACCGCGGCGACGCCCGCGCGCAGAAGAATGTCGCAGCCTTCGGCACCTTTGTCACCCTGTTCCCGCAGCTCATCGCCGGCCCCATTGTCAAATACAAGGACGTCGACGATCAGTTGTCCGGCCGGCGCGAAAGCGTCGCGCAGTTTGCCTCGGGCGTGCAGACCTTTGTCTGCGGCCTGGGGAAAAAGGTGCTGCTGGCCAACAGCATCGGGGCCTTGTGGGATGTCAGCCTGCAAACCGCCGCGTCGCTGTCGGCGCTGGGGGCGTGGCTGGGCATTTTGGCCTTTTCGCTGCAAATCTACTTTGACTTCTCCGGCTATTCCGACATGGCGATAGGACTGGGCCGTATGCTGGGGTTCGAGTTCAAAAAGAATTTTGACTACCCGTATATTTCGCGTTCCGTGACCGAGTTCTGGCGGCGCTGGCACATTTCGCTCGGCTCGTGGTTCCGCGAATATGTCTACATTCCCCTCGGCGGCAGCCGCGCAGGGAAGCTCAAAACCTATCGCAACCTGCTGATTGTGTGGGCGCTGACCGGCATCTGGCACGGCGCCAGCTGGAATTTTTTGCTCTGGGGCCTCTGGTTTGCCCTGTGGCTCATGCTGGAAAAGGCCTTTTTGCTGCGTGTACTGGAAAAGGCGCCGCGCGCTGTGCAGCATGTGTATGCACTGCTCGTCGCCGTGCTCGGCTGGGTCATTTTTGCCGTCGAAGACCTGCCCACAATGGGTATTTACCTGCGCGCCATGCTGGGCGCGGGCGGGGTGGTAAACGCCCCGGCGCTTTACTATCTGCGGCTTTACGGCCCGCTGTTCGTCATTCTGGCGGTGGCGGCGACGCCCCTGCCCTCAAAGCTTTACCGCCGCTGCGCTGAGAAAAAGACGCCGGCGTGGGTACCGCTGCTCTGCCTGATTTTTCTTATCCTGTCGACGGCGTATGTGGTCGACGCCAGCTACAACCCGTTTCTGTATTTTCGGTTTTAGGAGGAAAGGGACATGCGCAACGAAAAAAATATCGTCGCGGCGGCGACAGCCGCCCTCTTCTGCCTCTTTCTGGCCGGAGGGTTGATATGGAACCTGCTGACGCCCGCCCGTGCGTTTTCGCCGATGGAAAACCGGATGCTGGCACAAAAGCCGGAGTTTTCGTGGCAAAGCCTTTTTTCCGGGAGCTATACAAGCGAAATGGAAACCTATCTGACCGACCAGTTCGCCGGGCGCGACGGCTGGGTCGGGCTGAAATACTACTGTGAGCGGGCGCTTTTGAAAACGGAGAACAACGGCGTCTATTTTGCCGGGGACAGCCGGCTGATCGAGCGCTTTGATCCGCCGGCCGAAGGGCGGCTGGAAAGCAACCTGGCCGCCATTGCCGACATGCAGAAAAACGCCGGCCTGCCGGTGCATTTTTCGCTCATTCCGACGGCGGCGTGGGTGTACCGGGATGACCTGCCCCAAAACGCGCCGAGCTGGGATCAGCAGCAGCTCCTTGACGCCGCGGCGCAGCTGCCGCAGTATTTTGATCTGTCGCAGGCCCTGTACGATGCTCGGGATTTGCCCGCCTTTTACCGAACCGACCACCACTGGACGACGGCAGGCGCGTATACAGGGTATACCGTCATTGCCCGCGCGCTGGGTTTCGAGCCGCTGCCCCTGCCGGAAGAGAGCGTGATCGTCCCCGATTTTTACGGTACGCTGTATTCGCAGGCCGGTGCGCGCGGCTACGCTCCCGATGAAATTGTCTATTACGGCGCAGACGGCCTTTCGCTCTGGGTTGACGGCGAGGAAAAGCCCTTTTACGACCTGAGCTATGCCGACCAGAAGGATAAATACTCCCTCTTCCTGGGCGGCAACTACCCGGTTTGCACCATCAAAAACCAGAACAATCCGGGCGGCGAACGTCTGCTGCTCGTCAAGGATTCTTTTTCCAACTCGCTGGTACCCTTTCTGGCGCGGCATTTTTCGGAAATCCACCTGATCGATCCGCGTTATTACCGCCTGCCCGTCAGCCAGTACGCGGCCGAAAACGGGATGGATCGAATTCTGGTTTTGTACCAGACCAAAAACTTTTTGCAGGACACTGCCATTGTGCTGGCGGCGCGGTAACATAAAATAAGAGCAGGGCCAGGTTTGTCGCCGGCTCTGCTCTTTATTGTTTTATATTGACAATACGATAAACAGAAGATATACTAAAAATAACTTTACGTCAGGTTTTTGGAAGTGACGCGATGAAAAAACAGAAGCTGCCGGCTGCTGGAATCGCTGTACTGACCATTGCAAATATTGCGATTGTGCTGTTCTGCTGTTTCGGCGGCCCTTCTGAACCGGAAACAATGGTCAGCGTGAAGGATTTGAGCGGGCACGACGTGTACGTTTACAATGTGACTTGTCCTCCGGACAAGCTGAAGCACAGGACGGTAGAGGACGCCGGCTTTATCGATGAAATTGCCGAAATGTGCGCACGGGCCACGCCCTTCCGCCCGGTTACAGAGGTGGATTTGCCGCTGGGCACTGAGCGGCACGCGGTACACGTCATTTTTGAAAACGGGGCAATTGAGTACCGGTTTGCATTTTTTGACATGGAAAAGCAACTGGATCTTGAATCCGTCCATCGCGACAGCCCGGTCATCAATGTCAGCAAAAGCACATTCGACGATGCGGGGCAAGCGCAGAAGGAATGGGACTGGTTCTGCATTCTGTCGGCGGCGGATTATGCGGCGTTGTACGAGCAGCTGCAACGGTACAGCGGCGGAGAAGTCGTTTAGACTCTGCCTGAAAACCAAAAAGCGTGGCCGGGTTTTCCGGCCATGAAAAGGAAAAAGCGCTGCGTTGCAGCGCTTTTTTATTCGACATCCCCCAGTACAGGGACGTTTTCGCGCATAAAGTTCCCCAGCCAGCGCGAGAAACGTTCGGCCGCGCCGGCGTTTAAGTGCCCGGCGTCAAAGTAATCGGTCAGGGGGCTCAGCCCTATATCTTCAGCGCTGCGGCTGAGATCGAAATACAAAACCCCGTTCATGGCGGCGACGTCCTGCGCGATGCGGTCATAGGTTTCGGCCGGGAGCTGGCTGTAGGTCGGGTGGAAAATGACGACCGGGGTAATGCCCTCCCGTTTGCACAGGTCGACGGTTTTTTGCAGCCAGGCCAAGTTTTTTTCATAGACAGCGTCGGGCTGCGGCGCGCGCGTAAAGGGGGCCTTGTCCATATTTTCCGCAACGCCGTCGGCCGGCGTAAAGCCGCGCAGCTCGGAACACGGGGCGGGCATAATTCCGCGCCATGCTTCCTGGACGCCGACTTCCTTCCAGCGGTCGTGGTAAAAGTACAGATCGAACAAAATACCGGTGCGCAGCTCGGGCTCGGCCACGGTAAAGGCGGCCGCAATGCGGTTCAAACCCATGGGCATATAGGCCAGATTGACCTGTGTATAGCCCTGGTATTCTTCAAAATGCAGCGCCGTGCCCTCGATAAAAACGGCGCGTGGGCTTTGGGTTTTCAGGCATTCGCGCAGGTACCAGTACGAAATGCCCATAGTCTGCTCCGGCCCCGCCATGCAGTAGCCGCAAAGCCCCGACTGCGCCTGCACGGCGGCGGGGCTGATATCGCAGTAGGCATAAGAACTGCCCAGGTACAGGTAGTCCATGCTGTCCTTTTCCTCGGCCAGAAAGGCGCGCCATACCGCGCCGTAGTCATTGCGTTCCGGCTTGAGGGCGCGCGACGCCGCGCCTATCAGAAGCAGCGCCAGCAGAATAAACAGCAGGGAGAAGCCGATTTCTTTGAAAACACGCTTTTTCATGCGGCCCACCCCCTAAAACTTAAAGTAAATGAAGTCCTGCGCGTCGTACCCGGTGCCGTAGGTGCCCAGGACGAGGGTCAGCATAAGAAGGCCCAGGCAGAGAACCCAGCGCACGGCGCGGTTTCCTTCCGCCAGCCGGCGGGGCGGGTCACAGCGCAGCGACCAGAGATCGCGCGCGAGGACAAAAAGCAGGCCGAGCGCCGCGGCAAACAGTTCGTGCAGCCCGGCGAAGAGCGTCAGTCCCGTGCCGGCGCGCGGAAGAAACATGCCGCGCAGGACGGAAAGGGCGGCGTGCAGAGATCCGGCCTTAAAAAACACCCAGGCGATGGTGGCCAGCACAAAGGTGCAGGCCGTTTGCCACAGGATGCAAAGCTGCCCGTCGTCATGCAGGCGGAGCGATTGGCGGATTTTCTGGCGCAGCGGGGCGGAAAGCCCGCCGATGACCTGATACAGTCCGTTCAAAAGCCCCCAGACGACAAAGGTAAGGGCCGCGCCGTGCCACAGGCCGCTGACGGCAAAGACGACGAGGACGTTCAGGTACTTGCGCGCCGTGCCGCGCCGGCTGCCGCCGAGGGGAAAATACAGGTAGTCGCGGAACCAGCTGGACAGCGAGATGTGCCAGCGCCGCCAGAACTCCTGAATAGAGCGCGAAAAGTAAGGGGTGCGGAAGTTTTGTATCAGAGAAAAGCCCATGGCTTCGGCACAGCCGCAGGCCATGTCGGAGTAGGCGGCGAAGTCGCAGTAAATTTGCAGGGAAAAGGCGGCGGCCGCTCCCCACAGCTGTAGGGTTGAATAATTGTGCGGCGCGGCGAAAACAGCGGCCGTCACCGCGCCCAGGCGGTCGGCGACGACCAGCTTTTGAAAAGCGCCCCACAAAAAGCGGATGAGCCCGCTTTTGACCCCGGTCCAGCAAAAGGGGCGCGGCGCGTCAAACTGGGGCAGAAGCTGATCCGAGCGCCCGATGGGGCCGGACAGCAGCGAGGGGAAAAAGGAGATGAACAGGGCGTATTTAATAAAATTGCGCTGCGCCGGGCGCTTGCCGCGGTAAACGTCGACCAGGTAGCCCATAGCCTGGAACAGATAAAAGGAGATGCCCAGCGGCAGGATGAGCGACAGCGCCGGCTGTTCAAAGGCAAGGCCGGCGGCGCGGAGCGCCCGCGCAACAAGGGACAGCGCAAAACCGAGGTATTTGAAGACGAACAGAAGGGCGATCTGCGCGCCGACGGCCAGGCTCAGCGTCAGGCGGCTGCGCTTTTTTTCAAGGCGAAGTCCGGCCGCGTAGGTGGTGACGATGGCAAAGAGCAGAAAGGCAAAATATTGCGGCCCGGCGCACAGGTAAAAAAACCAGCTGCACAACAAAAGCCAGGGATTTTTGGCCCGGGCCGGCAGCAGGTAGTAAAAAACGGCGGCAGCGGGGAAAAAGAGCAGGTAAGACGGGGTGAGAAAACTCATGGCGCCCTCCCGAAATCATTTGTAAATTTTCCGCGCAGGCAAAAAGCGGCGGCTGCTCCGCTTTGAAGCGGGGCGGAATCGCGGAGCTATTCCCAGGTTTTCCACACGTCGGGGCAAAAGCCGCAGGTCGCCTGTCTGCCGTTGCGCACCACGGGGGTGCGGATGAGCGACGGGTCGTCGAGCAGCCGCTGTACTTTGTCTTCTTCACGCGCCAGGAAACGGAAGAGCGCGGCGTCTTTGGCCTTGGGGTCGACGAGGGCGTCGGCCCCGCCGACGGCGCGCAGCACGCTTTGCAGCTCGCCGCCGCTCATGCCGAAGCGCGCGAGGTCGATGCTCTGAAAGCGGATCCCCCGCTCTTTGAACCAGCGCTCGGCCTTTTTGGTGTCAAAGCACTTACTCCTGCCGTAAATCTGAATGTTCATGCGTGTTTTCCTCCCCTTTTTTGCGGCGCTCCGGCAGCTCCATGATGATCATGCCGGCCAGCAGAAGCAGCGCGCCGATGTAACCGCGCACACCCAGCCGCTCGTTTGCGAAGAAATAGGCGGCAATGCCGGAAAAGACCGGCTCAAGGGCGAAAATGACGCCGACGTGGGTCGATGTGGTGAACTGCTGCGCCATGGTCTGGGCGATAAAAGCCAAACCGGTGCAGAAGATGGCGAGAAAAAGCACCGCGGCCCACACCTTGCCGCTCTGCGGCAGGGCCGGTTTTTCCCAGATAAAAGCGAAAATCAGATTAAAAACCCCCGCCACGCCCAGGTGCAGAACGCCCATCTGAAAAGCGTCGACACGGGGGCGTTTGACGGCGTGCTCGGCCAGCAGCAGGTCAAAAGCGTAGAAAACGGCGCACAGAATGCACAAAATATCGCCCAGGCGGGGCTTGAGCGATTCGCTCAGCGTCATGAGCGCCACGCCGGCCAGCGCCAGCGCCAGTACCAGAAGCAGGCGGCGGCTGGGGCGCACGCGGTAGATCAGAAAATTGGCGATGGGCGTTAAGACCACGGCCAAAGCGCACAGAAAGGCGGCGTTGGACATGCTGGTGTAGATGAGCCCCACCGTGGAGCATACATAGACAATGGCCAGAATGGCCCCCAAGCCCAGCGAATAGCGGCGCGTTTCGCGCGTGACGCCCCGCATTTTGGGGAACATGACAACGGCCGCGCCCACCGAGGCGAGGAGAAAGCGCAGCGCGTTGAGGGTCAGGGGCCCGAGCTCGTCAAGACAGATGTTGATGAGCAGAAAGGAAACGCCCCATGAAAGGGTGACAAAAAGCAGGACCAGGTCGGCCTTGAGCTGTTTGGACATGGATTTTCCTCCGGAACAAAGGCCACGGACACAAAGTATCCGTGGCCCGGCAGTAAATGTAGAAAGAAACTGACGCGCGGCGATCAGGCGATGATTTCGCCGTAAACCTCGCCGGAGATGCCGGCGGCGTTGGCCTCGTCGGTATCAATGTGCATACTGGTGATAAATTTGTCGGAAATGCGGACGAAAACGTCGCCGAAGACAAGCGAACGGCCGTTGGTGTCCACCTTGACGGAGACGACCTGCTTGTCCTTCAGGCCCCAGGCCTGCGCGTCGGCGGTGCTGACGTGGATGTGCCGCTTGGCGGCGATGACGCCCTCGGCCAGTTCAACCTCGCCGCAGGGGCCGACCAGCTTGCAGCCGCCGCTGCCCTTGACGTCGCCGCTCTCGCGCACGGGCGCCGTCACGCCGATGGAGCGCGCGTCGGTCAGCGAAAGCTCGAGCTGCGTGGCCGAACGCTCGGGGCCGAGCACGCTGACGCCGGGGAAAACGCCCTTCGCGCCTTCGATGCGGACCTTTTCGGTGCAGGCGTACTGGCCGGGCTGCGAAAGCTCCTTTTTAACGGTCAGCTCATGGCCCTTGCCGAACAGGATATCGACGTGCTCGCGGGTCAGGTGGATATGCCGCGCGGAAACTTCAATCAAAACTTTATTCATCGGTATCGCCTCCAAAGTAATTCAATACTATAGAATAGCATACCACAGACGCCGCTTTATCGCAAGGGGCGGCAAAGATTTTTGCCCGCGCCCCTTTTCTTTGCGCGTCAGGTAGGGTACAATAAGAGAAGCGCGTAAGCGTTAAGGAGGATTTACTATGAAGTTGCTGCGGGTTACACAGGCAAGAATTGATTTGGATGCCTTGCAGAACAACGTCGAGACGGTACGCGCATGGGCGCAGACCGAGCTGATGGCCGTCGTCAAAGCCGACGCATACGGCCACGGCGCGCCCGCCATGATGCATTACATGCTGGGAATGGGCGTACGGCACTTTGCCGTCGCGTCGCTGAACGAGGCTGTCGAGCTGCGCAGGCGCAACCCGACGGGCAACGTCTTGATTCTGGGCCACACGCCCGACGCTCTGCTGCCGGAAGTAGCGGCGTGCGGCGCGGCGCAGACGATTTTTTCGCTGCATCAGGCCGAAATCCTTTCGGCGTTGGGCGGGGGCGCCAAAATACACATCAAGTTGGACACCGGGATGCACCGCCTGGGCTTTTCTCCCGACGAAAAATCGATGGAAGAGGTCGAGCGTATTTTTGCACTGCCGGGCATCGAGATCGAGGGCATTTACTCCCACCTGGCGCTCAAGGACGAGGAGAGCGACCTTAGGCAGTTCGCCCTGTTTACCGCCTTTACCGAAGAGATGGAAAAACGCGGACTGCATGTGCGCTACCGGCACATCTGCGACGGGATCGGCAATTACCGTTACCCCCGGATGCACCTTGACATGGTGCGGCCGGGCGGGGCCTTTTACGGCTTTAACGAGCTGCCCGGGCTGCGGCCGGTCATGACGCTGCGCTCGCAGGTGGCCAGCCTGTGCCGCGTGCCGGCCGGCGAAGGGGTCGGTTACGATCTGCTCGATCCGGCGGAGCACGACCGGGTCATCGCGACGCTGCCCTTCGGCTATTCCGACGGCGTGCCGCGCAATCTGAGCCACGGTGTGGGGCATGTTGTCATCCGCGGAAAGCGCGCGCCCATTGTCGGGCTGATGTGTATGGATATGTGCATGGTCGACGTCACCGATATCGAAAAGGTGGCCGAGGGGGACGAGGTCTTTGTTTTCGGCGGGCACGAGCTGGCGCTGACCTTCCCCCAGACGGCGTCGCTGTGCAATATGAACCGCAACGGCGTGCAGAGCGGCATCGCCCGGCGCGTGCCGCGCGTCTACCTGCGCGGCGGCAGGGTCGTCGAGATAAGGGAGCTTACATAAACGACGCGGCGGGCGCTGCCCGCCGCCTGTAAAGGAGGAAGTATGAAAAAGGAACGCCGCAGCTCGGCTGCCATTGACATGACGGTGGGCAGCCCTATGCGCCACATTCTGGTTTTTGCTCTGCCATTGCTGCTGGGCAATGTTTTGCAGCAGCTTTACAACATGGTGGACAGCGTCGTCGTCGGACAGTATGTCAGCGATGCGGCGCTCGCCGCCGTCGGGACGGGCTTCCCCGTCATTTTTCTTCTGACCAGCTTTTTGATGGGCCTGGGCATCGGCGCGTCGGTCATCGTTTCGCAGTATTACGGTTATGGCGATATGGAAACCGTCAAGCGCATGGTGGGAACCATCTATACTGCGCTGATGGTGGCGGCCGTTCCGCTGACTGTGCTGGGCATACTGGTCACCGGTCCGGTGCTGCGGCTTTTGCAGGTGCCGGCCGACGCCCTGCCGCTGGCGCGCACCTATGTCATCATCATCCTGGCCGGTATCCTGGGCACCATGGGCTATAACTGCAACAGCGGCATATTGCAGGGGCTGGGCAACAGCCGCACGCCCCTTCTGTTCCTGGCCATCTCCTGCGTCATTAACATTGTGCTCGACCTTCTGTTCGTCATCGTATTCGACTGGGGAGTGGCGGGCGTTGCGCTGGCCACCGTTATCGCGCAGGCCTTTTCATGGGTTTTCGGGATTTTCTATATCAACAGGCACCACCCTGACCTGCACATCAACCCCTTTTCATGGATTTTTGATAAGGGGCTGTTCGCGCGCGTCCTCAAGCTGGGCGCGCCCATCGGCCTGCAGCAGGCCCTCTTTTCCATCGGCGTTCTGACCCTTCAGCGTCTGGTCAACAGTTACGGCACCGACTTTGCCGCCGGCTTTAACGGCGCAAACAAGCTGGATACCTTTGCGTTTATGCCCATTCAGAGCTTTGCGTCGGCGGCGACAACCTTTGTCGGACAGAATATCGGCGCCGGCAAACTGCACCGCGTGCGCGAGGGCACCCGCGCCACCATCATTGTGTCGTGCGCCGCCAGCCTTCTTGCCACCGCTTTTTTACTGCCGCTGGGCCCGCAGATGATGCAGTTGTTTTCGAGCAGCCCCGGCGTTATTGACGCGGGCATGGCCTATCTCAACCGCATCATGCCCTTTTACTGGATGCTGGCCGTCATGTTCACCTTTAACAGCGTCATGCGCGGCGCGGGTGAGATGGTCGTACCCATGATCAGCTCGCTGGCCGGGCTGTGGCTGGCGCGCGTGCCGGCCGCCTATCTGCTGGCCCACTGGTTCGGGCGCGACAACATCTATTTCTGCTATGCCATCGGTTGGATTCCCGGCATTTTAATAGCCGGCCTATTCTATTTCACCGGGCGGTGGAAGCGCAAGGCCGTTGTTCCGCAGCAGCCGCAGAATGAATAAAACAAAACGGCAGGATCAAGAATCCTGCCGTTTTTGCCGCGGTTTATCGGGTGGTGATGAGAATGGAGCGGCTCTGCTCGTCCCAGTCGACGCCAAAACCGAAGATGTCGGCCAGATCCCGCAGCTTGAAGTAATTGCTGCCCGCTATCTGGTAGGCGGCGGGGCGGCACTGCTCGCCGTCCACCAGAATGGGGGTCGTTGTCTGCGTGCAGGCGCGTACACGCAGCCCTGCGTCCCGGAACTCGGAGCCCTGCGGCGCATACTCCGCGCCGCGCGTCAGCGATACCGTCGAAGACAGGGCGTCGTAGTCGACGGAAAAACGGTAGGGGCTGCTCTGCTGCGAAAGAAGAAGGGCGACGTCGCGCAGCTTGAAATAGTTGCTGCCGCCGATGGTAAAGGCGCCCAGCATGGCGGGCGCGCCGTCGACATAGATGGGCGACAGATTGGGGACGGCAGCGGCGGCCGCGCCGTTTGCGATGCGCCGGTACTCGGCCTGCGTCGCGGAAATGCCGATGGACTGGTCGTAGCCGGCCTGATCCCACTCGTGCTTTTTGGCCCACTGGGCCGTGTCGGTCTTCATGAAATAGGTGTGGGAAATGCTGCCCGTGCGGGCGTAAGAGGCGTGATCCATGCGCACGTCGAGCCAGTAAAACTGGTCGTCGACGAGCACGAGGTTCCACTTGTGCATGACATGGCTGCCGTCGCTGTTGATGAACTCGCCGGCAATCAGGTAGGTCTCATAGCCCAGGTGCTCGAGCAGGACGTTGAGCAGCGCAGAATAATGCGCGCAGTTGCCCATGCGGTACAGAGCCATGTCGCTGGCAAATGCGTTGACATACATGTCATAATGCATCCTGATTTTCCCCTGCGCATACAGGCTGTTGTACAGGTCGGCCCACTCCTCGCCGTGCGCGTTTAAGTAGTCGATGTCAAAATACGGGTCGCCGTATTCGCCCTCGCGCTTGCAGTTTCTGATGATCCAGTCGTAAACGGCGGCGATTTTCTGCGCGTCGGTCTTTCCGCCGGTCGGAATGGACTTCAAAATGACCTCGGCCATGTAGTCGACAAAGACGTCGCCGCTGAAAATGGGCGTGCGATCCTGCCTGACGCCGGCGGCCAGCGCCGCGGGCGTCAGCATCAGCAGGCACAGAAACAGACTGCACAGCCGCTTCCCCCAAAGCTTGGCGTTCATTTGCAATTCCCCCTGAAAAGTGAAGTCGGCGCAGCCGCGCCGCTGAGAAAATTATAGCACAGATACCGGCTGCGGAACAGGCGGGATTGCTGTTTAACGACAAAAAAGGCGCGGGGTAGCTTCTTTCGATCCTTATCGCCGGGCAGGTCCGTACGCTTTATCGTAATATGCTGCACCGGGGGCCGGTCAACGCGGCCGGCTTCTTTTCCTCTTGCTTTTTCGGCAGGATTCGATACAATAAAAAATACACACACCACACCATTTCAAGGAGGAATCCCGATGAAAACCCTGGCGCAGATGATTTTTGACGACATGAAGGTGGCCTTTGGCGTCACCGAGCCGGGCGCCATCGCCTTTGCCAGCGCAAAGGCGCGCAGTCTGGTCGACGGGGAAATCATGTCGGTCACGCTTGACTTAAACTCCGGGATTTACAAAAACGCCTTTACCTGCGGCATTCCCAATTCGACCGAGCTGGGCAACGCCTATGCCGCAGCGTTGGGCGCCGTCGGCGGCGACCCCGCGCTCATTCTCGAAGCGCTTGAACCCGTCACCGCGGCCGACAACGAAAAGGCCCGCCGGCTGGTCGAGGGCGGAAAGGTGGCCGTCAATCTGGACCGCATCACCTCGACCATTTTCATTCGGGCGACGGTGCAGACGACGGGCGGCGTCGGAGAGGTCACGATCGAGGGCAACCACACCAACATCACCCTGATGCGCAAAAACGGAGAGGTGCTGTTCGCCGCCGATCCGGTAGCCGCCGAAGAGGACCCCTGTGAAGACATTAAAAAGTACACGCTTAAGCAGCTCGTCGAGTATGCCAAGACGGTCCCGCTCGAAGAAATCGCCTTTTTAAAGCGGGCGTTTAAGGTGGACAGCGAGCTGTTTGAAGAGGGGCGCAAGGCGGGCAAAACGCCCATGACCGAGACGCTGATCGCCGAAAACGGCGGCAAAGTCTACAACGGCGACAGCAAAAAGAGCGCCGCCATCGTCGCCGTCGGCGCCATTGAAGCCCGCGTTGCCGGCGTGCCGCGCGCGGCCATGAGCATCACGGGCAGCGGCAGCCACGGCATTTTGGCCATGATGCCCCTGTACGCCGTCTGCAAGGCGGAGGATCGCAGCGAAGAAGAGCTGCTGCGCGCCGTTTGCCTTTCCTGCCTGGTCACCATTTACATCAAGGAATACTCCGGCCGCCTGTCCGCTTTGTGCGGGTGTACGCTGGCCGGCGGAACGGGCACGGCCGCCGGCCTTATCATGCTGCGCGGCGGCGGGGACGAGCAGTATTTTGCGGCCGTGTGCAATATGGCCGCGTCGCTGACCGGCATGATCTGCCACGGCGGCAACCCCGGCTGCGCCCTCAAGGCGCTGGTGGGCGTCAATATGGCCTTTGACGCCGCCCTGCTGGCCATGGCCGGAACATCGGTGCATTGCTGCCACAGCATCATGGGCTCGACGCCGGAAAAAACCATGCAGAACATGGGCTATATTGCGTCGCCCGGCATGGTGGAAACCGAGCGGCACATTCTGGAAATCATGCAGGATCGCAAATAAAACGCAGGCGGATCAGAAGCGGCGGGGGCTTGATGCCCCCGCCGTCTGCCGTTTAAGGGCGGCCTTTCAGCCTGTGCAGCAGGCGCAGCTTAAAAGCGCGGATGCGCGCTGCATAGCGGCTGGTGAACAGAGCGCCGAGCAGCAGCGCCGCCAGGACAAGCCCCAGCGAAAAAGATGCAATATCCTCATAAACGCCGGTGGACGCCAGCCCGTTTGCCTCGATGACAAGATAAACGCCGAAGGCCGCGATGGCCGCCAGAAAGATCCGGAACAGCCTTTTGGTAAAGCGTATGTTCTGGCCGTTTTCATAATCGGCTACCTTCAGTAAAGTTTCCTCTGTTTTTTTGTCCAACATTTCCATTCTCCTTTCTCCGTCCAGAAGTTCGTCGACGCTGACGTCAAAAATGCCGGCGAGCTCGAGCACCAGGTCGAAATCCGGCAGGCTGACGCCCGTCTCCCAGCGCGAAACGCTGCGGTTGGTCACGCCGAGCAGCTCGGCCAGCTCTTCCTGCGTCATGCCTTTCTCTTTGCGGAGCTCTTTTAAAAAGGCTCCGATTTTCTTTTGATTCATCGCTTCCCGCATCCTTTCACAGACAGAGTACCCGCCCCCGGGGGAAATGTACAGGACACAGAGCGGGAACAGGGGAATTTTTGCGCAGATCGGGGCTTGTCCAGCGTTGCCGGGGCAGCAAAGCCGATGGACGGGCAGGCCCATCGGCTTTATACAGGAAAAGAAGACGATCTTTTTGAAAGGCTTACTTGCGCCGGATGAGCTGCCACACGCCCACCGTCAGGATGGGGATGACGTAAACCAGAAGAAAGGCCCACGAAACGGTCCCGTAGCCGCTTTCGACCAACCCGGTCAGGCCGACGCTGGCAATGCAGACCCCGGCCAGCAGCAAAACGGCGGTCAGCCCGGGCTTGAGCGCGCGCGGCGGGGTCAGCCCGCATTCGCGGTAGCTCGATTCAAACCGGTCGGTGACGGCAAAAATCAGGCCGGTCCCCGTTTCGATCAGGGTGCCGAAAAGTACGATTTGAAAGGCGTATTGCAGCCACGGCAGGTTGAGCACCGACAAAATGGCGTTGACGGGCAGCGGTTCGCTCAGGACAAAGGGGTAAAAGGCCGTCATGGCCAACAGCAGCAAAACGCCCGGCAGAATGCCGATGACGCCGGCCAAAAGCCCCGCACCCGCCGCCTGGCGCGGCGAGTCACAATGGCGCACAGTGAAGAGAACGGCCGGAATGGTGCCCAGGTTGTAAAAGGCGTAGCGGAAGCCGCCGACCGGCCAGCCCGGCTCGGCCCAGCCGGACGAGAGCGCCTGCCGCATGGCGCCGCCGAAGCGCACAAAGCACAAAAGGAGAAACAGGATGTATACGCCGTACAGCACAAAGGACCACATGGACAAAAACCTTTCAATGGCCGCGGTGCCCTTGAGCACCAGAAAGCCGATGCCGAGCGCCATCAACCCGACGCCGAACCAGTAGTTCAGGCCGAAAAGCGCCTCGAGCGTTGTGCCGGCCGACGATGCGACGACGGCCAGAATGAGCAGTACCAGCGCGAAATAGCAGACCTCGTACACCGGCCAGCCGCGGCCCAGAAGCCGCTGGAACAGCGCGCGGTAGTCATAGGCGGAAAACTTGCGGGCCAGGGCAAAGGTCAGCGCGCAGACGACGCTCCACATGACGAGCGACACGCACAAAATGCCCAGAAGGCCCCCGACGGTCCCGTATTCCAGAAAGAACTCGACCAGCTCGCGGCCGGTGCCGTAACCGCCTGCGATGACAAGGGACTGAAAAACGATACCGGGCACAAAGTATTTTTGAAAGGTTTTATTTTGCATCAGACCCATAACGCATCCCTCCTTACACCGGATGGTATGCGAACGCGGGAATCTTTATGTCAGCCTTTCACGGATGTCGCGAAAACGCATACTTTCGCGTAGCGCCGCCTGCCGCTGCCCGGTCGGCAGCTCGAGCGCCACGGCCGAGGCGAGCAGGCAGGCGGCCATAAAAGGCACAGTCATTGAGTTGACGGCCATGACCGAGCCGGTCTGGCAGTAAAGGCACCGGTCGCACAGGGGGCTGAGCGGGCTGTCCGGGTGGTCGGTAAAACCGTACACAGCTGCGCCGCGCTAGCGTACAAAGCCGATGATATTGGGAAGAGACTGGTCGTAATTGGGGAAAGAAAGGGCTATCAAGGTGTCTTCGGACCCGAAACGGGACAAAATGGCTTGTAGCTCGGCCGGCCGGTCAATGGGCGGCGCAAAGGCCGACAGCCCCATAAAAGTCAGCTTCTGCTGAAGAAATTGCGCTAGCGTATGCGAAATTTCGGCGCCGCAGACGACGATGGAACGGCTTTGGGCAATGCGCCGGGCGATGGGGAAATACTGCTCCGGGGAAAAAAGCTTTGAAAATTTGCCGACGTTGTGCATTTCCGTTTCGAAGCAGTGAAGCAGCATGGCGGTTTTGTCGCCGGGGTCAATCGGGCGGCGCGCCGCGCTGTCCGCCAGCTCCCGATAGCTTTCGCGAAGCGCCTGCTGGTACAGGCGGAAACCTTCCTTCATCGCGTTGAAGCCGTCCAGCCCCAGCGCCCGGCACAGGCGCAGCACCGTCACTTCTGAAACGCCGGCGCGTTCGGCCAGCTGGCGCAGCGTCAAATAGCACATATCCCCGCTGTTCCGCAGCATGTATTGGGCCAGCCGGCGCTGCTTATGAGGCAGGGCGCTTTCTTCAGACTGTAAGCGTTCAACGATATTTTGCATAGATACACCCATCCTTATAGCAAGCGAATCATTATGTATTTCAATGAATTTGTGCAAACTAGCCAAAAAAAGAGACGTCTTTTTTGATTTATCATACTAAAGGACATGTTTACTTTCCCCGTGCCTAATGGTATCATAAGACAAACGGATTGTAAATCAACTGCTATACAAAAAATAAAGAGGTGAAGAAAAATGAAAGCGATTACCAATGGAACAATCATCACCATTACAGGAGAAACGCTGGAAAAGGGAACCATTCTGTATGAAAACGGAAAAATCACCGCGGTGGGGGCCGACCTGGCTGTGCCCGCGGGGGCCGAGGTCATCGACGCGCAGGGCTGCGTCGTCATGCCGGGCCTGATTGACTGCCACACGCACCTGTGCCTGATGCACGGCCGCGAAACCATGCCGGGCCACCAGGACTACAACGAGATGATCGATCCCGTCACCCCCAACGTCCGTGCGCTGGACGCGCTCAACCCCTTTGACGCGGCCATTGAGCCGGTGCGCGGCGCGGGCTTTACCACCTGCTACACCGGTCCGGGCTCGGCCAACGTCATCGGCGGCATGGGCTGCTCGTTCAAGCTGCGCGGCAGCACGGCAGAAGAAATGTACATCCCCGGCAGCGAGCAGATGAAAATGGCGCTGGGCGAAAACCCCAAGCGCTGCTTCGGCATGAAGGACAAAGCCCCCATGACCCGCATGGGCACGGCCGGGATTGCCCGTGATTATTTTGAGCGCGCGCTCCAGTACGCCGACAAGCTGGACAAGGGCGAAAAACCG
Organism: uncultured Clostridium sp.; assembly: GCA_947427035.1. Taxonomy (GTDB): domain Bacteria; phylum Bacillota; class Clostridia; order Oscillospirales; family Butyricicoccaceae; genus Ventrousia. The sequence continues at coordinate 6,593 of CANEGK010000007.1, read as the reverse complement.
GCCTTTGACGCCAAGCTCCAGGCATTGGTACCCGTTGTGCGCGGCGAAATGCGCGTGCGCATTCACTGCCATCAGGCCAACGACATCACGACAGCCGTCCGCCTGGGCCGTGAATATCATTTGGATTACGCCATTGAGCACGCGACGGAAGGCTATAAGATCGCCAACCTGCTGGCGCAGGAAAAGGTGCCCTGCACCATCGGCCCGCTGCTTCTCACCCCGCTCAAAATGGAGGTCTGGGGCCTTGAGCAGTCGACGCCGGGCGTGCTGGAAAAGGCCGGTGTGCCCGTCTGCCTGACGGCTGACGGCGGCTGGGACACCCAGTGGCTGCCCACGCATGTCGGCATCATCGTGCGCCGCGGTATGTCGAGAGCAGGCGCTCTGGCCGCCATTACCATCAACCCGGCCCGCGTCATGGGACTTGACAAGCGCGTCGGCTCGATTGAAGTGGGCAAAGACGCCGACTTTGCCATTTTTGACGGCGACCCCCTGAGCAATCTGACCGAGTGCCGTGTGACCGTCATTGACGGCGAAATTGTCAGCGACAAGCGCGCCTGACAGGAGGCTCCTCCGTCGGAGCGGAGGACAGCCGAGTAAAATTTATGAAGCTAAAGTGGGAGAGCTGACAAATCCATTTGCTTATTCTGCCCGGCAGAACAAAAAAACAGGAGGACGATTATGAAAAGAAGAAAATTGGCTCTGGTGCTCGCTCTGGCCCTGGCGTTCAGCCTGGTGCTGGGCGCGTGCAGCAACAAGGAAAGCGGCCAGCCCTCGGGCTCGAACGGCGGCAGCGAGGATAATCCGCCCGCCGGAAACGAGGACAACGGCGGTTCGGGCGGCGAAAAGGTTTTGACCATCGCTTCGCCCTACACCATCGGTTCTCTGACCCCGTGGATCTCCAACTCGGACGGCGACCGTTATGTCATCGGCAACGTCTATGAAGCGCTGATCGAGGTCAACACCGGCGCAAAGGACGGCGTTGAATATGTCCCGGCCATCGCCGAATCATGGGAATACACCGACGACACTACGCTGGTCTTCAAAATCCGCGACAACGTCTATTGGCAGACCGAGGGCAACGACCTGTTTGATGAAAAGGTACAGGTTAAGGCCGCCGACGTCAAGGCCGTTTTGGACTTTGTGCTCGACGAGAGCAACGGTTCGACCGAGTGGGGCGACCTGTCTCCGCTGGTCGAGTCGGTGGAAGCGACCGACGATTTCACCCTGACCATCCACGCCAAAAAGCCGTCGGCCATTCTGCTGTACGAGCTGTCGGGCGTTCTCATCTTCCCGATGAAGGCCGTTGAAGAAAACTTCGACCTGACGGCGCAGCCCGTCGGCACCGGCGCGTTCATCTTCTCCGATTATAAGGTCGACGATCGCGTCACCCTGCTGCCCAACCCCGACTACCGCGTCAAGCCCAACCTTGACAAGGTCATTATCGAAATCGTGCCCGACAAGGCGGTCGCCGCCATTGCCCTGCAAAATGAGGAAGTCGATATTGTTCCGCAGATTCTGACCACCGACCTCGAGGCTGTCGCATCCAAGGACTTCCTGACCCTGCTGCCCAACAGCGTGGGCTGGTACCGCTACCTTGCCTTCAACTGCTCGAACGACATGTTCAAAGATATCAAAGTCCGCCAGGCCATCTCCATGGCCATTGACTTCGAGGCCATCACCGAGACGCTGTTCAGCAACGACTTTGGCGCGCAGCTGGCTGTCGACGCCTATGGCGGCGGCGTGCCGCTGGAGTTCGAGGGCGCCGATCAGGACGCCTGGAAGGCCGTTTATGAATGCAACCCCGAAAAGGCGCAGCAGCTTCTGGAAGAGGCCGGCTGGAGCAAAAACTCGAGCGGTATTTATGAAAAGGACGGACAGACCCTGTCCTTCTCCATCAAGTGCCCGACGAGCGACCAGAACCGCGTCAAGCTGGGTGAAATGGCAGCGACCTATCTGAAAGCCATCGGTGTGGACGCCGCGGCACAGCCGACCGAATGGGCGACCATGACGGCCGACATCGCATCGGGCAACACCGAAATGTTCGTCATGGGCGGCGGCAGCGTCATCGGCGGCATGAACATGCTGTTCCACTCGGTCGCCACCCAGTCGAGCGCCCACAACGTTTTCTATGAAGATCTCGAGCTCAACGCCATGCTCGACGAAGCCTATGCCACTGTCGACGACGCAAAGCGCGTCGAGCTGCTTAAGGAATGCTCCATGCGCGCGCTGGAGAACAAAGTGCACGCCGGCGGGTATTTTGAGTATGTTCAGGTCGGCATGAACACCCGCGTCAAGGACTTTGACAAGAGCCCGACGCTGTGGTACAGCCTGTGCAACGATTACCGCAACGTCGATGTGGAAGTCAAATAACAAAGAGTAACTCTTGCCGTCAGCCGCCGCGCCGGAGGAAATCCTCCGGCGCGCGGCCTATCACAACGGAGAACCCCAAAGGAGGATATTGATGCGCGTATATATCATTCGCAGGCTGCTGCAAATGATCCCCACCCTCCTCGTCATCTCTTTTATGATTTTCGGGCTTTTGTACCTGACGCCGGGCGACCCTGTTTACCTGATGCTGGGCGCGGGAGAATCGCAGAAAATCAGCCCCGAAACCTATGAGATGGTGCGGCAGGATCTCGGGCTGGACCGGCCTTTTCTCGTCCGTTATTTTGATTTTGTAAAGGGGGCGGTGACCGGAGATCTCGGGCAGTCTTACATCAGCAAACAGGATGTCTTTGACGAGATCATGGCGCGAATGCCGGCAACGCTCAAGCTGACGGCGGCCGCCATGATTATCTCGGTGCTGGTGTCGGTGCCCCTGGGCATTCTGGCGGCCATCAAACGCGGCAGCATCTGGGATTCCATCGCCACCTTCATGGCGACCATCGGCGTGTCCCTGCCCAAGTTCTGGTTTGCGCTGGTGCTCATCATCGTCTTTTCACTCAACCTCGGCTGGCTGCCGAGCAAGGGCATCGGCTATCTGGAAGAGGGCGTCGGATCGGTGCTGTCGCATCTGGCGCTGCCCGCCATTTCGCTGGGCCTGGGCCTGGCGGCTACGCAAACCCGCATGATCCGCTCGAGTATGCTCGACGTTCTGGGGCAGGACTATATCCGTTTTGCGCGCAGCAAGGGCCTGAAGGAGAAAATCGTGCTCATGGGCCACGCCATGAAAAACGCGCTGATACCGGTTATCACCGTCTTTGGCTCCGAGGTCGGCGGCCTTTTGGGCGGCGCCGTCGTCACTGAAACGATCTTTGCCTGGCCGGGCGTCGGGCGGCTTATCGTCAACGCCATTGGCAAGCGCGATTACCCGATGATCCAGGGCGCTACGCTGCTTTTGTGTACACTCTTTCTGCTCATCAATCTGCTGGTTGACGTCTGTTATGCGTGGCTCAACCCCAAGATCCGCCTGGACAAAAAGTAAGGAGGGGCAAGCGTGAACAATCAGGAAAAAAACAGCGTCCCCGCCGCGGTCATTGGCGAAGAGGGATTGTCGGCCTCGTCTTACTGGAAGGACATAAGACGCAGCTTCTGCAAAAATAAAATCGCCGTCATCGGGCTGATACTGCTCATCGTCATCGTCGTTTTGTGCGTCGGCGCGCCGCTTTTTACAAAATACGATCCCGTCATTGACATGAACCCAAAAGACAAGCTGCTGCCCCCGGGCAGCGAAGGGCACCTGCTGGGCACCGACGACTACGGCCGTGACATCTGGTCGCGCCTCATTTACGGCGGGCGCACCTCGGTGCTGACCGGCGTCGTCGTCGCCCTGCTGTCGGCGGCGGCCGGCGTCGTCATCGGCTGCGTCAGCGGCTATTTCGGCGGCCGGCTCGATTCGCTGCTCATGCGCTTTACCGACATTATGCTTTCCTTCCCCTTTCTGATCATCGCCATCGCCATCATGGCGGCGCTGGGCGCCAGCCAGAAAAACGTCGTGCTGGCGCTGGCCATCATCGGCTGGCCGGGCTTTGCGCGCCTGACGCGCAGCCAGGTGCTGGCGCTCAAGGAGCAGGAATACGTCGAGTCGGCCCGTGTGGCCGGGTTCAAAAGCCCGCGCATCATTTTTAACCACATCCTGCCCAACGCCATGGGCCCCATCATCGTGCAGCTGACGCTGGCCGTCGGCAACGCCATTCTGTCGGCCGCCAGCCTGAACTTTCTGGGCATGGGCGTCGACTCGACGCTGCCCGACTGGGGCGTCATGCTCAACCAGGGGCGCAACTACCTGCAAACCCATTCGTACCTGACCACCATTCCGGGCGTGGCCATTTCGCTGACCGTGCTCGCCATGAACTGGGTGGGCGACGGCCTGCGCGACGCCTTTGACCCCAGACTGAGAAAGTAGGTGACCACTGTGGAAGAAAGCAGATTGCTGCGCGTAAAAAACCTGCGCACCAGCTTTAAGACGCCCGAAGGCATCGTGCGCTCGGTCGACGGCGTATCATTTGACGTAAACCGCGGCGAGACGCTCGCCCTGGTGGGCGAGTCGGGCTGCGGCAAAACGGTCACCTCCCTTTCCATCATCGGGCTTCTGGCCGAATCGGCCGAGGTCGCGGCCGACGAACTGAGCTTCGAGGGTCGGGATCTTCTGGCCATGGATCGTGAGCAGCGCCGCCTGCTGCGCGGCTCTGGCATCTCGATGATCTTTCAGGAGCCGATGACGTCGCTCAACCCGGTATACCGCATCGAGCGGCAGATCGGCGAGGTCTTTACATGCCACCACCCCGAGATGAGCAAAAAAGAAGTGCATGAGCGCTCGGTTGAAATGCTGCGCCGCGTCGGCGTACCCAATCCCGAAGAACGCCTGCGCGTGTACCCGCACCAGCTTTCGGGCGGGCTGCGCCAGCGCGTCATGATCGCCATCGCGCTGGCCGCCGGCGCGCCGCTTGTCATCGCCGACGAGCCGACGACGGCGCTTGACGTCACCATTCAGGCGCAGATTTTGCAGCTCATGCGCGAACTTCAGCAGGAAAGCGGCATGTCGGTCATTTTGATTACGCACGACTTCGGCGTCGTGTCGCAGCTGGCGCACCGCGTCGCCGTCATGTACGCGGGCAAAATTGTCGAAGAAGGCGCGGTCGAAGAGATTTTCAGCGACCCGCAGCACCCGTATACCAAGCTGTTGATTTTATCCATTCCGGGCATCAAGGTCAAGCGCGGCGGCCGGCTCGAGTCCATTACCGGCGCAGTGCCCAACCCGCTGCGCTTTCCAAAGGGCTGCCGGTTCCACCCGCGCTGCCCCTACGCTATGGATATCTGCCGCGAAAAGGAGCCGCCCGAAACCCGGACGGGCGACCGCCGCGTCAGCTGCTTTTTAAGGGGGGACGGCAATGCAGAATAACGTCAGTTGCAGTATCGAGGGCCTGAAGGTCTATTTCCCCATCAAAACGGGGCTGGCACGGCGGGTCACCGGGCACATCAAGGCGGTCGACGACGTCACCCTTGCCATCCGCCGCGGCGAAACGCTGGGGCTGGTGGGCGAGTCGGGCTGCGGAAAGACGACCATCGGCCGCGCCATTGTGCGGCTCAACGAGCCGACCGAAGGTAAGATCATCTACGGTGGAAAAAACATTCTGGAGGCCAAAGGGGACGAGCTGCGCGAGCTTCGGCGCAAGCTGCAAATCATTTTCCAGGACCCGTATTCCTCGCTCAACCCGCGCCAGACGGTGCGGCGGATGCTGACCGAAGTGCTGACGGTGCAGATGGGCATGACGCAGAAGCAGGCGCTGGAGCGCACCGGTGAGCTGCTGTCGCAGGTCGGTCTGTCGCCCGTGTATGCGCCGCGCTACCCGCATGAGTTTTCGGGCGGCCAGCGCCAGCGCGTCGCCATTGCACGCGCCATCGCTTTGCAGCCGGAGTTTCTGGTGTGCGACGAAGCGGTTTCGGCGCTCGATGTCTCCATTCAGTCGCAGATCATCAATCTGCTGATGGATCTCAAAGAGCAGTTTTCCGACATGACCTATCTTTTCATTTCGCACGCGCTCAACGTCGTCGAGCACATTTCCGACCGCGTCGCCGTCATGTATCTGGGCAAGGTGGTCGAGCTGAGCGAAACGGAAGAGTTGTTTACCCACCCCGCGCACCCCTATACGCAGGCGCTTTTGTCGGCCATTCCCATGCTGGCGGGGCGCGAAGCGCGCGAGCGTATTGTGCTGACGGGCGAGGTGCCGTCGGCCGGCAATATTCCGTCCGGCTGCCGGTTCCACACCCGCTGTCCCTTTGCAACCGAGCGCTGCTCGCAGGAAGAGCCGGTGATGCGCGAATGCGCGCCCGGCCACTTCGCCGCCTGCCACCGGTTGGATCCATAGCAGAAGAGGGAGTGTGGCCGATAAGCGGCGGCTTCCCTCGCATTATGTTAAGAAATAACCGCCAGGGTGAAAGCCGGGCGGTTATTTCTTTTGTTGTGTGAAAAAGAAATAAAAGGATTTTGGATTTTTCCCCCATACGGGGGAGAAGTTGGGCATTCGTACTTTTTGTGTCGACAAAAAGTACCAAAAAAATTGGTGCTGCGTTACGACGCAGCAGGGGAACTTCGTTGTTCTTTTGTTTCCGAACAAAAGAACCAAAAATCGGCACGGGGGGCCCGCAGTGGC
>CANEGK010000006.1 GCA_947427035.1 uncultured Clostridium sp. | reverse complement strand
CGCAGAGCAATGATGTGACCGAGCTGCCGGCGGCGTTAAAGCGCGGAGCCATCGCGATTGCAAACGTCGGCGGCGACCGGGCGGGGTATAAGGGTGTGTTTTCCGACGGCGGGCATTATGTGGTCGTGCTCGGCCTTGCGCCCGACGGCCGACTGATGCTGGCCGACCCGGGCTTTTACGCCGGCAAGTACCAAAAGCCGCACCGCAAGGCCGTCGAGGTCGCGGGCAATCTGCTGTACGCCCCGCCGCAGGTGCTGGACAAAGACGCGCAGAACCGGAACCCGCGGTATCTGCTGTTCGGGGTGTGAGAAAAGGGGCAGGGTATTCTCTGCCCTTTTTTATATGCTATTGTTATATGGTGGGCCGGACGGAGAACTCGGTGCATCTATGCGTTATCTTTCCCAAAGGTATTCCATGCCATTCCGCGAAGTGGCCGGCGTTTTGACCGACATCGGCACCGAAGAGCTGGCGCATTTTGAAATGATTGCCGCCATTGTACATCAGCTGACGCGCAACCTGACCATTGAGCAGATTCAGGAGCAGGGCTTCGGCCCCTATTTTGTCGACCACACGCTGGGCATTTACCCGGTGGCGGCGTCGGGGCCGGCGTGGACGGCAACCTATTTTCAGTCCAAGGGCGACGCCATCACAGACTTGTCCGAAGACATGGCAGCAGAACAAAAGGCCCGTACGACCTATGACAACATCCTGCGCCTGGTCGACGACCCCGATGTGCGCGACCCCATCAAGTTTTTGCGTGAACGCGAGATCGTTCACTTTCAGCGCTTCGGGGAAGCGAAGCGGGCGGATCCAAGCAAAAACGCCGGGGCGAGAGACATTCTCCCGCCCCGGCGCTTATGAAAAGAAACCGGGAAATGGGCATTTATTGTGGAATTAGGGGGCGCAAGCGCAGAAGCCGGGCGTAAAGGCCGCCGGCATCCGGCGAGATGCCGCAGCGGTAGGCTTTTTGCGCGGAAAGACAGACGCCGATGCCGGCGCGGAGATGAACGAGCTGCGCTTCTGCACATTCCCGCAGAGCCCGGCCAGTCGCCCCTTCATCGGCCGCCTCGGCAGTGAAGGAAACCGACGTCACCCACGGGAAGCGAACCGAAAGGTACGGGTGCCGGGGGTGGTAGGCGTTCGGAACCCAGTAGTTGAGCATCCGGTTTTCAAACGCGCAGGGAAAGTCGAGATTGATGCCGTTATAGGAATACTTGTCAAAGCGTTCGCGCCATTCGGCGTTGCGGCACTGCAGGTCCGGGTGCGAAAAATACGCCTGCCCCACGGCGTCAGCCCATGCGCGGTTGAACCGCAGGTTGTCGCGGTAGCGTTCGTCGCGGCAATACCAGGAAAAGGCGCAGATGAGCGCACGCGGCGCCCACAGCCCCTTGTACCCGCGCAGGCTGGCAAACTGATGCTGCCAGTCGTGGCCGGGGACGCCGTGAACGTCAATAAAAGCGTCGGGCAGGGTGCGGCGGTACAGCCCGCTGAAAGCCCGGCCGTCGGCGTTGACCGCGCCGTCCTGAAAGTACATGCCGTACAGGTCGCGGCCGAGCGGCGGCGTGTAGCAGCTGTGATGCGCCCAGCCGGGGTGTTCGGCCCGAAGCTCATCGAGCAGCGCGGCGCCGTCGACATTTTCCATGGGGAGAAGGGTCAGGCAAAGCCGCTGTGAGAGATTTTGATACTGCGGCTCTGTGACCAGTGCGCGCATGAGCTGGCACAATGCGTTGGAGGATGAAACCTCGTTGGCGTGGTGCCGGCCGCCAACCAAAATGGACGGGCCGCGCAGCAGCCGCTTGACGGTGGAGACATACCCCGGCAGGGGACAGGACAGCTCGACAGCGTAGACAGTCCGGCCGTAAAAGGAGGAACCGGCCGCGTAAACATCGAGACCGGGAACCCGCATGAGCTGCCGGGCCAGACGGCTCCAGTCTTCATAGCCGATCACCCGATCCACAGGGAGATCGATGGCGTCAATGCACAGATCCCTGACGGGGACAGGCGTATGCGGCAACGGAAGTTCCAGCCTCTGCCCGCCGCAAAGCAGCGCCAGACCGCCATACGGGGCAAGCATACGGCTCAGTTCGGCAACGCCTTTTTGAGCCAGTTCGGCCAGGGGCCGCAGGCGCTGGGCCAGTCGCTCCGGGCAATCGATGGAAAAATGGGGCCGCAGCCCCCTGGTCCCGCCCGTAACGCGCGTGACGCGCGCTGTCACCGGCTCGGGGGCGCACTCGATAGCATGTCCGTTCGTCAGCACACACGGCGCAGGCTTCAAGTGGTCGTATAGGGTAGCCGTCATGCGCGGCGCGCCCGGCCTGATATGTATGCGGGGAAGGATGTGCCCGGCGGCATCAAAGCGCGCTCCCCATTTTTCGGTACAAAAGGCGGCCAGATAAGCTCGGGCGGCGTCAAAGAAATCCTCACTCAGCACTTCGCCCATGGAAAGCAGGTCGCTGCGTGTCGGCAGGGGGCGCTCCGGCTCACTGATGGAAATGTCCAGCTCAAGCCGGGCGAAAAAGGGCAGGGCAGGCGGCTCATCGCCCTCTGCTTTGCGGGCGATAAAATCGGACAGAGCGGACAGAATCTCGCGCCGGTAAAAATCCCACAGGCGTTCGCTGTCGGTGGCGACAGGGCGGTCGAGCAGCCGTTCTCTGTCCGATTCGACGCGCAGCCAGCCGGTCGCCGGGGCGCAGACCCCCTGATCGGGGTATGGAGGAAGGTAAGGCTGTTCGCTGACAACGACCCGAAGGGTGTCGCGCAGCAGGCAGCGGCCGCCGGCGTCATAGGCGCGGGCTTCGTAAGTGATGTCGTCGGGGCCGGCATAAGCTTCGAAGGAAATGTCATTGGGCGAAAGGCCGAGGACAGGGGCTATCAGCTCGTCAACAGGGTAAAGCTCCTGAAGCCAGCGGGGCGGCTTGTCAACCAGCTCGTCGACCTGCTCCCACGGCGAACCGGCTTCGCGAGGCACGGGCGAACCGGGGCGGATGTGCGGATTGAAAAAAATTTCAACGCGGGCGATGCCGCCGAGCGCAGCGGCCCGGGGTGCAAAGGACTCTTCAAGCCAGCTCAGTCCCGGCTTGCAGGCGCACAGCAGCTCGGCATCGGCAGAAGAGGCGCCCTGCGCGAGCGCGCGTTCGCAAAACCAGTCGGCCAGCTGGCGGCGGACGCCGGCGTCCTCGCTGATAAAGCCGCGCAGACGGACGGGACGGCCGGGCGGCAGGCGTGTCAATGTCTCTTCCAGCGCGGCGCGGGCCTCGTCAACCTCCCACGCAGGGGCGCAGTGCAATGTAAACACCGGTTGGAAATCGGTGTAATGGCGCAGCCCAGCCTGCGGGAAGAGGGGGCGCAGCCGCTCCAGCGGCGCGTCGGCCGACAGAAAACCCTGCGCCGGCTCGTCGATCAGCGATAAAACAGCCGCCTGGCCGTCGAAGTTTTCCATGCGCAGGGCGCTTTCCAGGTGGCGCGCCACGTCGGACAGGGTGCGGTGATCGGCGGCCTGCGGAAATGTTTCGCAAAACTGCGATACAAAAGCGGTCAGCGCCGGCCCGTCGCCCCCAAAAGTGACGAGTCTGCGCGGTTCGCAGGCATCGAGCGAAACGCCCGGTTCGCCTGCGGAACAAAATCGGATGAAGTGGCTTTCGCCGTCGTCGGCGGGCAGGGTCAGCGGAAAGTGAATGCCGACCGTTTCCATGCCGAGGCGCGCCGCAAGATCGCAGGCGGCCAGGCATTGTGCTTCGTCGGCGCTGTCGGGCAGTAAAATGCGGCAGCTGACCCGGTCGGCCAGGCCGTCGTTGTCCTCGTCCAAAAGCGCCCAGCCCGGGGAAAAGAGATCCTCCAGCCCGCCGTCCCGGGGCGGGTGAACGGGCGCGAGCGCCTGCTCGTTGGCGGCGCGGTAACCGGCCGGTGGGGCGGCCGAGACGTCAAAAGGTCCTCTATGGGACAGCAGTTCAAACAGGCGCGTCCACTGGGCGGCAAAGTCACCGTCCAGACAAACCGGAAGGGCGTTGTCTGCCTGCGGCGCGTCAGAAGGCCACAAATACAGAATCTCCGGGTCGACAGCCCTGTCCGGCGGCACGGCGGCGGGAAACTGCATGTTGACGGAGAAAAATCCGGCCAGATGGCAGAGTTCGACGGCGCGGCGGCACTGCTCACCGCCTGAAATACCGGCCCAGACCAGCTTACACTGCGTAAAACGCTGTTTCACCCTGTCCATCAGCGGCGCTCCGGAATGTGCAGCACGCCGCGGGTATAAACCCGTTCGGGGCGCTGATAAAGGATGGAAAGATCCTCGTCGGGGTTGCCGTCGACCAGAATCAGATCGGCGGCCAGCCCTTCTTTGACTTCGCCAGTGACGCCGCCGAGGCCGGCGATGTCGGCGCTGTATTTGGTGGCCTGTAGCAGCAGGCTGAGGTTGTCCATGCCGCAGTACTCCTGCCGCATACGGAATTCAAGGCCGGGCAGGCGGTCGAGCTCTTCGATGGGCGTGTCGGTGCCAAAGCCCAGTTTGAGCCCGGCGCGCCAGGCGGCCGAAATGTTTTGCGCGTTGGCTTCGAGCAGAGGGCGCAGCAGCTGCTTTTTCATTTCCGGCGTATAGCCGGGCGTAGCGACCTCGTGCGACAGCACGGACAACGTGGGGACAAGATAGGTGCTTTTGCTTTTGAGCGCTTCAATGGCCGCGGCGTCGATGTACGTGCCGTGCTCAATGGTGCGGACACCTTCCTGAATGCACAGGCGGATGGACTCAAGATCGTGCGCGTGGACGGCGATCGGTTTATGATGCAGCGCGGCGGCACGCACGGCGGCGTGCATTTCCTCGGGCAGCAGGGGCGTGTATAGCTTGACAAAATCGACGCCGCTGCCGATTTCTTCGCGCACAGCGCGGACCATGCTGTCGCAGCCCGACACAAAGCGCAGAAAATTATAGGGGTCGGGCTCGGCCGGGCGGCTGACAGGGCTTAAAATCAGTCCGCCGCACAAAATGCGCGGCCCGGTAAAAATGCCGGCTTCTATGGCGCTGCGCACGGCTGCCGAAACGCGCCGAGCGCTCCCCAGGTCGCGGATGGTGGTGATGCCGTTGTCCAGATACAGTTTGGCGCTGACGCAGGACTCGACAAAGATTTTGAAGTCGTCCAGCCGCAGTTCGCCGTTATGATAGGCCCAGTTGATGTGCATATGCAGGTCGAAGAGGCCGGGCATCAGCGTTTTGCCGCCGCAGTCAAAGACGGTTTGGGCGTCGTCCGCCCGGCCGGCCGGCGCGACGCGCGCAATTTGCCCGCCGTCGAGCAGGACGTCGGCCAGACCGCCGGACCATCCGTCGGACAGCGCCGGAATCAGCCGGCAGTTTTTCAGCAGCGTGGTCATAAAAACCCTCCATTCAATTAGTATACAAAAAATATGGTAATAAGAATAAAATAACCATACCACGGCCGCCCGCCGCTGTCAAGAGAGCGGGCAGGCGGCAAACCGCAAGGCGAATTTGCTGAAATTTCTTGACAAAAAAGACCGGGACTGCAATAATAAGTATACATATTGTATGGTAACCGCCACGGATAAAGGGCCGTGCGGTTTTCAGAGTACAACAGCGGCCGGCAGGCGCGTTGCCTCTGCCGGCGGCGGATATAAGCGGTAGAAGGGAGAAGCCCATGAAAGGAAAGGATCTGACCGAACGCATTTACAAGCTGATGAAGACCGATTTGATGCTCGGCCACTTGAAAAGCGATGAGATGTTTAACGAGCAGACGCTGGCCGACCGGTACGGATGCAGCCGCACGCCGGTGCGCGAAGCGGCGGGGCGTCTGGTGTTTGAAGGATATCTCAATAAATACCCCAGCAAGGGTTACATCATCCGCGTGCCCAGCGAAAACGAGGTGCGCGAGCTGCGCGAATGCCGGTATATTCTGGAGTGCAGCGTCATCGATAAAATCGTGGAAAAGGCCAGCGACGCGCAGCTGCGCGGTCTGGAGCAGCTGCCGCCCGGCGACCCGGACGATATATTGTACACCAACAACCTGCGCTTTCATATGGAAATGGTGCGTTTGACGGGCAACGGCAAGCTGGCCGAGATGATCGAGTCGCTGCTGTATCTGCTGGTGCGCCCTCTGGTTTCGTCGCGTTATTCCAGCTTTGGCGATTATGCCGGCCGCGTCCAGGACAGCGGCAGCCCGCTGACCCCCGAGCACGCCGCCATTGTCGAAGCGCTGCTCGACCGCGATGCCGCGCGCGCCAAAGCGCTGCTCAAGGATGACATTTATCCGGCGAAATATTAAAAATTTCGCCTGAAAACTGAACAACAGCGGCACAGGGCCGGGTGGAAGGGCTGTCTTTCACCCGGTTTTTATGTTTGCAAAGAGTCGGCAGAAAGAATAAAAAACGCAGCGGGATTTCATCAAAAACGCTGAAAAGCGCGACGGTTGATTGACAGCGTCCGCGAAAAAGTGTAGTATACTAATTAGAATACAAATAAATTGCAATCTGGTATTTCAATAAAATTGCAGGCATTAAGCAGGAAGGAGACAGCGGTGTACGATTTACTCATCAAAAACGCAAAGGTGATGGACGGGACGGGCGCAGATGCTTTCAGCGCCGATGTGGCGGTCAAGGACGGCGTCATTTGTGGGGTAGGAAATCTGGGCTATATGGAAAGCGCCGAAACCGTCGATGCGGCCGGCCGGTCTGTGGTTCCGGGGTTTATCGACAGCCACAGCCACGCGGATCTGACAGCGGCGCGCTTCCCTGACATGGAAAATCTGACGGCGCAGGGCGTGACGACGGTGTGCGCCGGCAATTGCGGCATGGGGGCGGCGCCGCTGACCCGCTATTACATGGGGACTTCCGGCGACGGCGAGGCGCTGGAAAAGGTGCGGCCGCCGCTAGTTACAAAGGAAAGCCCGCAGACGGCGGCTGTGGTTTTGCCGATAGAGCCGGTGCGCCGCGCCTTTTCCGAAGCGTACGGCGTGTCATTGGACTGGTCGAGCTGGCAGAAGTTCAACAGGCATTTTGAGCGCTGCGGGCTGGGCGCCAATATGATGTGCCTGGTCGGCCATTCGATTCTCCGTATCCAAATCATGGGGCCGGATTGCCTGCGGGCCGCGTCAACAGAAGAAATAGAGGCGATGTGCGCGCTTTTGCGGCAGTGCATGGAAGAGGGCGCGTGCGGCCTGAGCTATGGCTTTGACTATGCCCCCGGCAACTGGGCTGAAGATGAAGAAATCCTGCGCCTGGCCGCCGTAGTGGCCGAATATGACGGGCTGCTGTCCGCCCATGTTCAGCACAGCGGACTGCGGCGCGGCAAGCTGGACAGGGGATTTCAGCCATACCAGGGCTTTCGCGAGCTGCTAGAAATCGGCCTGAAAACCGGCGCGCGGCTACAGGTCAGCCATTTGCGCACCCCCTTTAAACCGCTGAACGACAAGGAAGCAGCCAGCGCCGCGGCGCAGGCGCTGCTCGGCCTACTGGACGAATATCGCGCAAAAGGAGTGCGCGTGGGGTGGGACGTACTGCCCAACTACCCGGTGGCCGGCGAATACGCCCCCATGCTGGCGAGCCTGCTGCAATGTTACGTCGAGCGCTGCGGCAGCCTGACCCGCTTTGGCGAAATGCTGGGCGACAATGTCTACTGCGCCCGCCTGCGGGCCGAGCTGGCGGAAGGCAAAAACCTGGGCAGGGGCGAACTGTATTCCTTTGACATTGACATGCCCGGCTGGGACGCCATGTGGCGGGTGACCCGGCACAACGAAAAGAGCTATGAAGGAAAGACCACCCGCGAACTGGCAAAGCTGGCCGGGCTTGAGCCGTTGGATATGCTGCTGCGCCTGCTGGAAACCGACGTGCGCACCTGTATCCGCCTGGACGACCCCGGCAAAGAGTACATCGGCTTTGCCGACTTTATCCATCATCCGGATGCCGCGATCGGCCTTGACGTTGAGTGCTGGAATTACGACTGTAATCAGGAGACACGGCCCGATATGCCGCCCGTTTATCTGGGCGCATACAGCGATTTTTCCGGCATGGCGTACCTGCTGACACACCCGGACGCGGCCGATCTGCGGCGGGAAGATCGCATCGCCGCCATGACGGGCCGCACGGCGCGCAACCTGGGACTTCGCGATCGCGGCTTTGTTAAAGAGGGGATGCGGGCCGATCTTGTACTGCTCGATTGGGAGAAGCTGAGCCCCAGCGTCGACTACGTTCACCCGAACCGCGCGCCGGCAGGCATTGACGCCGTGTGGGTCAACGGCCGCCTGACGGCGGAAAAAGGCCGGCTGTACAACCCGCGCGCCGGCAGGATCATCCGCAACGGAGACAGAGTACACGGCTGACAGGCGTCTGCAACGGGGGCAGAGAGTTCTTATACTTTCACTGGTATACCAATAAATAAAAAGCTGACATGCAATAAAAATACGAGGGAGGGACAGGAAAACAGCATTTGCGCGCGTATGAGCAAATAACCATTCAAGAAAGGAAGAAAATCATGAAAAAACTGATCGCTATGTTACTTGCGGCATGGATGCTGACGGCCCTGCTGGCCGGGTGCAGCAGCAGCAACCCGGCGCCCGCCGGTCCGTCCGACGACAATCCGAGCAGCCCATCCGACAGTAACACCCCGGACGATTCCAACAGCGGCGCCGCGGCCCGCGAAGACATCAACATCTGGGGCAATATGATGATCGACAATTACAACCCCGTCGATTGGAGCTATGCTGCCCAGAACAACCTGTTCGAAAGCGTGTACAGCACGCTGATTAAGGTCAACTATCAAGAAGACGGTTCCGCCGAGGCCGCCCCTGATTTGGCGGAAAGCTGGGAAACCGAGCAGGACGGCGCGGCCTGGGTTTTCCACCTCAACCCCGATGCGAAGTTTACAAACGGCGAACCGGTCACGGCCGACGACGTCAAGTTCAGCTTTGAAGCGTGCGCGCAGAGCGCATTCAGCGCCTTCAAGGTCGCCGGCATCACGGATATCGAAGTGCGCGACGAGCACACCGTCGTCATCAACACGGGAACCTATGACGCACGCGCCCCCTGGTGCTGGCACCAGGTCGCCATTGTTGAAGCGGATGCCTATCAGGCCGACCTCGACGCGTACATGGCCCAGCAGATCGGCAGCGGCCCCTATGTCCTCGAAAGTCTGGACGAGGCGACGGGCAACTACACCCTGGTGCGCAACGAAGCGTTTTACGGCACGCCGGCCGCCATCAAGACGGTCAACGTCCGCGTCATTTCTGATTCGAGCAGTTCCGTCATTGCCCTGCAAAACGGCGAAATCGACTACATGTATATGGCGGGCCTGCAATATGACCTTGTCAAGGACGATAAAAATATTGAAACCAAACAGCAGCCCGCGCAGTACGGCAACTGGGTGCTGCTCAACTCCAACGTCGCGCCGCTCGACAATAAGCTTCTGCGCCAGGCCATCGGCTACGCCATCGATTACAACGCGCAGTACCAGGTCGCCTTTGGCGGCTATGTCAATCAAGACAATCCCACCATTCTGTTCGGCACCCCGGTCGACCCCACCCCGGCCGAGCTGGAGATGTACAGCTATAACCCCGAAAAGGCCAAAGAGCTGATTGCGCAGTCCGGACTGCAAACCCCCATCGACATCGGCGATTTTTACGGCGGCAGCGGCGGCCGCGCCGAGCTGATCCAGCAGAACTTGGCGGCGGTCGGCATCACCTGCCAGCCGGTTTCGCTGGAAAACTTCGCCATGCTGGAGGCGTACCAGAAGGGCAACTACACCATCGGCATGATGGGCGGCATCGGTGGCAACTACATGACGGCGGCCGATCAGCTGTCGTCCATGTACGTCACCAACTCTTCGGCCAATCTGGCGCATTACAGCAACCCGCAGGTTGACGAAATGATTGCGGCGCTGAAGGGCACGCAGGACAAGGCGGCGTATGACGCGCAGCTCAAGGAAATCCTGGAAGTGCTGATCGACGATGCCGGCAGCTTCTGCGCCGGCAAGGGCGCTTTCTTCAGCGCCTATGCCAAGGGACTGAAGGTCCCGACCGCCGATACCGGCCTGGTCCGCTTTGCCGAGCTGTCCTGGTAATGTTTATTTAAAAGCCACAGCAGAGCAGGCGCCGCCCCTTCACGCGAAGCGGCGGCGCCTGCCGGAAAGGAATAAACGAATGTTTCGATACATCGTCAAACGCACGGTGATGATACTCCCCATTCTGCTGGGCGTCGTCATCATTGTGTTCAGCATCATCAACGCGGTGCCGGGCGACCCGGGGCGCAGAATCCTCGGCGTCAGCGCCGAACAGGAAGCCGTCGACCAGCTCAACCACGAGCTCGGCGTCGATCGCCCCTTTCTCGTCCGGCTGGTCGACTACCTGAAAAATATCGTCACGCGGTTTGACTTCGGCGTCTCCTATCAGTCGATGAAGCCGGTTGTCAACACCTTGCAGCTCAATTTCAAGTACACTTTCCGCCTTGCGCTTTTGATGACGGCCGGCTACGTCCTCATCGGCATTCCGATGGGCGTCCTGTCCGCCGTCAAGCAGTATTCATGGATCGACAACATCACCCGCGTGACCAGCGTCACGCTGAGCGCCTTTCCCAGCTTCTGGTTTTATATGATGGCCGTCATTTTCTTTTCCCTTCAGCTGGGGCTGTTTCCATCGGGCGGCGTCGATTCGTGGATGCATTACGTTCTGCCGGTCGGCTGCGCGTCTATTCTCAACTCGTCCAGCCTGCAACGTATGACGCGCACCACCATGCTGGAAACCATCCGGCAGGACTATGTCCGCACGGCCCGGGCCAAAGGTTGCGCCAAAACCACCGTCGTCTGGCGGCACGCCTTTTTAAACGCGGCGCTGCCCATCATCAACAGCGTCGGCGTCGGCTTTGCCGGAATGCTGGGCGGAACCGTCATCTGTGAAAGCGTCTTTAACATGCCCGGGCTGGGCACCGTCATCATCAAGGCGATCAACGCCAAGGACGTGCCGCTTGTCATGGGCTGCACCGTGCTGCTGTCCAGCATTTTCTGCGTAATGGTCCTGCTCATCGACATCGTCAGCTCGCTGGTCGATCCGCGGGTCAAGGCCAAGCTGGCCGGATAAGGGGGCGGAAATATGACCAAACAGGAAACAGGCTCTGTCCGCTTTAAAAAGCGCAGCCAGAGCAGGGATGTGCTGCGCCGCTTTTTCAAAAATCGTCCGGCCATCGGCGGTATGGCGATACTGCTTGCCATGCTCATTGTCTTTATCAGCGGCAGCATCCTCATCCCCGAACAGCGCTGTTACGACGTCAGCGGGACGCCCTTTCAGGGCCCCAGCGCCGAGCACTGGTTCGGCACCGATCACATCGGGCGCGACGTGTTTGCCCGCGTCGTTCACGGCGCCAAAATCTCCATGACCATCGGCGTCGCGTCGACCGTCATTTCCGTGGTGCTCGGCTCCTTTATCGGGGCGGTGTGCGGGTACTTCGGCGGCAAAATCGACAATATCATCATGCGGTTTTTCGATATCATCATGTGCATTCCGGGAATGCTGCTCATCATTGCGCTGGTGGCGGCGCTGGGCATCGGCGTCGGCAACCTGCTCATCGCCATGATCGTGTCCATGGTGCCGGGCACCGTGAGATTTGTGCGTTCCACGGTTCTTAACCTGACCGATATGGAATACATCCAGTGTGCCAAAACCTATGGCACCAGCAACTTTACCATCATCGTGCGGCATGTGCTGCCCAACGCGCTGGGGCCCATCATCATCCTGATGGCCAGCAACGTGGCGGCGGCCATCATGTCGGCGGCCAGCTTTTCCTTTCTGGGGTTCGGCGTTCAGCCGCCGACGCCGGAGTGGGGGGCTATGGTGGCCGAATCGAGACAGTATATGCGCCAGGCGCCGCACCTGACCATTTTCCCCGGCCTTGCCATTGTTGTGGCGGCCATGAGCATCAACCTGATTGGCGACGGCCTGCGCGACGCGCTCGATCCGCGCCTGAAGGACTGAGGTGAACCGATGGCAGAGAAAAAATACGCCCTCGAAATCGAGGATTTATACGTCGAATATATTTCGGACAACGCCGCCGTCAAGGCGGTCAACGGCGTCAGCTTCAGGCTGGAAAAGGGGAAGACAGTCGGCCTAGTCGGCGAGACGGGCGCGGGCAAAACGACGACGGCGCTGGCCATGATGCGGCTTTTGCCCGACCGCGTCGGCAAAATGGCGGGCGGAACGGTCCGTCTGATGGGCGACGACGTGATGAGCCTCTCGGAAAAACAGATGAACATGGTGCGCGGCGAAATCATCTCGATGATCTTCCAGGATCCGATGACGGCTCTCAACCCCATTATGACGGTGGGTAAGCAGATTGAAGAGTCGCTCAGACTGCACAATTCAGGCGGCCGCAGCAAGGAAGAGATCAAAAAGCGCGTGGAAGAGGTGCTCGAGCTGGTCGGCATTCCCCGGGCCCGGCAGGACGATTACCCCATGCAGTTTTCCGGCGGAATGAAGCAGCGCGTCGTCATCGCCATCGCGCTGGCGTGCAGCCCGGACATTCTCATCGCCGACGAGCCGACGACGGCGCTCGACGTCACCATTCAGGCGCAGGTGCTCGAGCTCATCAAAGAAATGCAGCAGACGCTCGGCATGTCGATGATCATGATCACCCACGACCTCGGCATCGTCGTGCGCAACTGCGACGAGGTCGGTATTATGTACGCCGGGCAACTGGTCGAGTACGGCACGGTCGAGCAGATTTTCGGGCCGGGCCGGCACCACCCCTATACCGAGGGGCTGTTCGGCTCCATTCCCAAGCTGCGCAGCGGCGCCAAACGCCTGGTGCCCATCGAAGGGCTGATGCCCGATCCGACCGGTTTGCCCAAGGGCTGCAAGTTTTCACCCCGCTGCCCCCGGTGCATGGCGATCTGCCGCGAGCGCGAGCCGGGCGAAACCGAGCGGGACGGCCACCGTCTCAAATGCTTTTTATACAGCGAGGAGGGCGAGAAGAATGGCTGAACAGGCGATGACCCCGCTGATTGAGACACGCGATTTGAAAAAGTATTTCAAAGTCAAAAAGGGAATGCTGCACGCCGTCGACGGCATTGATATGAAGATCATGCCGGGCGAAACCTTCGGCGTCGTCGGCGAGTCGGGCTGCGGCAAATCGACGCTCGGCCGCACGTTGATCGGCCTGTATGCGCCGACAGGCGGCGAAGTCCTGTACAACGGGCACGATATCACAGCCCTCAAAGGAGCGGAAAAGCACAAAACACAGCTGGAAATGGCCATGATTTTTCAGGACCCGTATTCCAGCCTGAACCCGCGCATGTGCGTCGCCGATCTGATTGCCGACCCCATGCGCGTCAACCGCACGCACGGCGACGCCGGCAGCCGCTACCGCCGGGTGGCGCAGCTGATGGACACCGTCGGGCTGGCGCAGCGCGTCGCAGGGGCGTACCCGCACGAGCTGGACGGCGGCCGCCGCCAGCGCATCGGTATTGCCCGCGCGCTGGCGCTTGATCCGCGCTTTATCATCTGCGACGAGCCGGTGTCGGCGCTTGATGTCTCCATCCAAGCGCAGATTCTCAACCTTTTGATGGACTTGCAGGATGACATGGGGCTGACGTATATGTTTATCACCCACGATCTTTCGGTGGTCGAGCACATCAGCAAAAACATTATGGTCACCTATCTGGGCAAATGTGTCGAGGTGGGGGACACCGACCAGATTTTTGACAATCCCCGCCACCCGTATACCAGGGCGTTGTTCAGCGCGCTGCCCGAACCGACGCTCGAGGCGCGGCTGAAGAAGCCGCAGCTGCTGACCGGCGAGGTCTCCAACCCGATTGACCCGCCGCCCGGCTGCCGCTTTGCCCACCGCTGTCCGCACGCGACCGAGCAGTGCAAGGCGGCGGATGTCCCGCTGCGCGAGATCGAGCCGGGGCATTTTGTCGCCTGCTATCTTGAAGATCAGGCGCAGAAAGGAAATGAGTAACATGGCAACGATGGAAAAACGTCTGGAAGAGCTCGGCATCACGCTTCCTGCGCCGCTCGGGCCGTCGCCGCTGGCCGAGCACGCAACGGTGAAAAGAGCGGGCGATCTGCTCTTTGTCTCGGGCGTCGGCCCGATTGAAAACGGAAAACCCGCCATCACCGGCCGCCTGGTCAGGGATATGAAGCATGAGGACGGCTACGCTGCGGCACGGCTGGCGGCGCTCAATATCCTCAGCATGATGCAAAAGGAGCTGGGGAGCCTGGACCAGATTGAAGAAGTGGTCGGGTTGACCGGATACGTCGCCTGCGACGATGATTTTTATGACCAGCACATGATTTTAAACGGAGCGTCGCACCTGTTGAATGATGTGTTCGGCGACAAGGGCTGCCACGTTTGTACAGCCGTCGGCGTCAACGCGCTGCCCTTTAACGTACCGGTTATTGTGGACGCCATCGTGCGCATCCGCCCGTAACAGATTGTGAGGTTGAAACTATGATTCGACATGCTGCCGATATGCCGACGGTGCGCATTCCCAACATGCTGGGCGGTAAACTTTATGTGGACGGCCAGCGGTTTCTGGAGGCCGACGAGTCGATGGGGGCGGGCGCCTTTTTCGGGCGCGCCACCATGCCGCCGGGCGGATCCTTTGGCTTTCACATCCAAAAGTGCCGGCCCGCCGGCGATATGGAGCTTTATTACATCATCAGCGGAAGAGCCCTGGCTTATGAGGAAAACAGGGTCGAGGAGCTGGGGCCGGGGGACTTTTTCTTTTGCCCCAACGGCCTGTGGAACGGCATGGAAAACATCGGGGACACCGACCTGGAGTTTTTATCCATCCTGCTGTACAAAAACCCCAGGGATCCTGAATAAAGCACCCAGTCCGCGCCGGCAGCCGGCGCGGATTTTGTATAGGCGCCCGGAAAAGCCGGCCTGTCATAGCGGCCCGCCCGCCCTTCATAAAATGCAGTATCCCGTTTTATAAAGGAGGGCGTTTGTTGATTGATAAGGGCAGCGATCAACCGGGCAGTGCAAAAATTTCAGAAGGAAAAATGCAGTTCACCGTCGTCCACCGTCGGCCGCAGTATTCGGAAAGAGAGAAAGAAGCGGCAAAAGCCGAAATTGAAAAAGCGCTCTTTGCCGTTTTCAGCCAGCACAGCGGCCGGTAGCGCGGCCGGCATATGTCATGTATGACGCGCTGTATGCCCGGCAGTCGGTTGAAAAGGCGGACAGCATATCGATTGAAAGCCAGCTCGAGTATTGCCGGTACGAAACGAGAGGGCGGCCTTATCAGGAGTATATCGACCGGGGATACAGCGGCAAAGACACCTGCCGCCCCGCCTTTGAACAGATGCTGGCGGATATCAGGCGGGGCGAAGTTGCGCGGGTCATCGTTTACAAGCTGGACCGCATCAGCCGCTCCATTCTGGACTTTACCAATATGATGGATGTTTTTCAGAAGTACCGGGTGGAGTTTGTCTCATCGACGGAAAAGTTTGACACAGCCGCGCCCATCGGCCGCGCCATGCTCAATATTTGCATTGTGTTCGCACAGTTGGAGCGCGAAACCATTCAAAAGCGCGTGGCCGACGCGTACAGCGCGCGCAGCCGGCGCGGTTTTTACATGGGCGGGCGAATTCCCTACGGCTTTGCCAGGACCGACGCCGTCATCGACGGGGTGAAAACAGCCATGTACACCGCTGTTGCGGAAGAGGCCGAGCAGATCCGGCTTTTATATTCGATGTATGCCGACCCAAAGCATTCACTGGGCGATATCGTCCGTCATTTTCAGGACAACGGCATTGCACATCTGCGCGGGGGACAATGGAGTACAGCCAGGCTGAGCGCCCTGCTGCGCAATCCGGTGTATGTACAGGCCGACGCAGATGTCTATGCGTTTTTCAAAAGCCAGGGAGCGGTTATTGTCAGCCCCGCTTCCGGCTTTACAGGCGAAAACGCCTGCTACCTGTACGCGGGTGCAAAATCAGAGTCAAGTGGCCGCTCCGAGCTGTGCGGCCGCGAAGTGGTGCTGGCGCCCCATGCGGGCATTGTCCCGTCGCGCGACTGGCTGGCATGCAGAAACCGCTGCCTGGGCAGCCGCTGCTCGACAAGGACGTGTAAGCCCCAAAGCTCATGGCTGGCGGGAAAGGTGAAGTGCGGCCGCTGCGGCGGCGGATTGACCGTTGTCAGGGCCAACACCAGACAGCAGCGCTACTTTGTCTGTTCCGCGGCGCTGTCGAGCGGAAAAACGCGGTGCGCGGGCACGGGCGGCACGGTATATGCCGGCGTATTGGAAGAATATATACAGGCCGCCATTCGCGAGCGGCTGAAAGAGCTTCCCATCCTGTTCGGGCGGCGCAGCTTTCGAAGTGCTTCCCGCGTGAACCAAGCCAAAATCCGTTTGGCCGAAATTGATGAGGAAATTGGGGGATTGCCGGCGCAGCTGGCCGGGGCAAATGATATTTTACAAAAGTACATCAACGACAAAGCGGCGGGGCTGGACGCTGAAAGGCGGCGGCTGGAGGATGAAATACGCGCGCTTTCCCGGCCGGCGGGGAATGGATGGCCGGACGCTGTTGTGAACCCTGCGGCCCAATGGGATGAAACAGACTTTGAAGGCAAACAGGCCGTTGTCGACGCGCTGATCAGGGTGATCACCGTCGCAGACGGACACATTGAAATTATGTGGAATTTCTGACGCGGAAGCGTCATTTTTCTGGCGGGATTTGCTTGCATCCGCGCGCTTCGGGGAAGCGATGCGCATAGTGACCGACAAGCTGGACAGCAAAAACGTTTACGCGTTCAACCCGGAGTTTGACCGCAGATAACCGAAAAACGCCCTCCTGTTTTCTGCAAACAGGAGGGCTTTTTATGCGGAACGGATTGCCTGCGTCCGCCCGGCGCGGTATACTGGTTACAGAAAACGGCAGACAAAGAAATAAAATACTTTTGAGCAGAAGATAAAAGACTTTCGAAAGATTTTTGAAAGGTTTGTCTGTTAGAATCATGGCAGAAAGAAATGGAATGAACGGGAAGGAGCGCGGTCTTTTGTGAGTACAAGCCCTGAAGCGCCGATGAATCAAATAGGGCAGGCGTGCCGCTGCAAACCGGCGCAGAGCGGCCGCCCGGCGATCGATGTGCAGCGCGGCCTGACGGGCGCACAGGTGGAAGAGCGCATGAAAGCGGGGCTTTGCAACACGCCGCCCGACAAGCTGAGCAAATCCTATGGCGCTATTATCCGTGATAATCTCTGCGTGTTTTTCAATTTTGTTTTCCTGGCACTGGCCGTCTGCCTGATTCTGGTGGGCGCTTATACGGACATTCTGTTTCTGGTCATCATCACCGTCAACGTACTCATTGGCATTGTGCAGGAAATCCGGGTCAAACGCATGCTGGAACGCATATCGCTGCTGGCGGTGCGCGACGTCGTCGCTGTCCGGGACGGGCACAGGGAGAAAACGCCAGCCGAAAAGCTGGTGCTTGACGACATTATCGAGGTCGCAGCGGGCGACCAAGTGTGCGCCGACGCCGTGCTGCGCTTCGGTTTTCTGGAGGTTGACGAGTCGCTGCTGACCGGCGAGAGTGACGCGGTGCCCAAAAACCCCGGGGACACGCTGCTTTCGGGCAGCGTCGTCATGGCGGGGCAGGGCCGCGCCCAGCTGGAGCGCGTCGGGCACGACTGCTATGCGGCGCATATTACGGGCGCGGTGCGGAAGCAAAAGCACCACCGCTCGGGCATGATGCACGAGCTGGATCGCTGGCTGCACATGACGTCCGTCGGCATTCTGCCGCTCGGGCTGGTGCTTTTCTGGCGCGCGTGGTCGCAGCCGGAAACGGGGCTGCGGTATGCCGTCAGCTCGACGGTGGCGGCGGTGGTCGGCATGATTCCCGAAGGGCTGTATCTGCTGGTCAGCGCAGCGCTGGCTGTCAGCGTTCTCAACCTGTCGCACCGCGGCACGCTGGTGCATGAATTGAGCTGTATTGAAAACCTGGCGAAGGTCGACACGGTCTGCCTGGACAAAACGGGCACCATTACCGAGGGGCATCTGAGCGTGACATCGCTCATTCCCGCGGCGGCCGGTGTGGACGAGCTGTCGCGGCTGCTGGGCGCTTTTGTTCACGCCGACTCGGGCGGGAACGCGACGTCGGCGGCGTTGCAACAGTACTGCGCTGTGCCGGAAAGGCCTTGGAATGTCAGGCAAAAGGTGCCCTTCTCCTCGGCGCGCAAGTGGAGCGCGCTGGAGCGCGGGGACGGAGTGCAGTTTGTGCTGGGCGCGCCCGAGGCCGTGCTGGGCGAAGCCTGTGGGTTGTGGCGCAGCGCGTTGCAGAAAGAATGGAAAGAAGGGCGGCGGACGCTTGTTTTTGCCGCAGGACGGGACATACTGAAAGAAAGCGCTCTGTGCAGCGCCCCCGAGCCGCTGGGCTTTGTCGTATTGGCCGACTGCGTGCGGCAGAATGCGGCCGAAACGTTGGCCTATTTCTGCGAGCAGGGGGTCGAGGTGAAAATCATTTCGGGCGACAGCCCGGAAACGGCATCCTGCCTGGCGCGGCAGGCGGGTGTGCCGGGCGCCGAGCGCTGGCTGGACGCGGCCGGGCTTGACGAAAGGGAACTGGCCGCGCAGACGGAGGACACGGTGGTGTTTGGCCGCGTTTCGCCCCAGCAGAAACGGAGCATTGTCCGCGCGCTGCAAAAAAGGGGACACAAAGTCGCCATGCTGGGGGACGGCGTCAACGACGTGCTCGCCCTGCGCGAAGCCGATTGCAGCGTCGCGATGGCTTCGGGCAGCGACGCGGCGCAGCAGGTGTCGCAGCTGGTGCTTTTGCAGTCCGATATGGCGGCCCTGCCGCACATTGTGCAGGAGGGCCGGCGGGTGATGGGCAATATCGGCCGGGCGGCGTCGCTCTTTCTGGTTAAAAATATCTATTCGTTTGTTATGGCGCTGGCGCTGCTCATCCTGCCGCTGTCCTACCCGCTGCTGCCCATCCAGGTCAGTTTATACGGCGGATTGATGATCGGCCTGCCGTCTTTTGTTCTTACGTTTGAGCCGACGGCCAGCCGCGTGCGGGGGAACTTCCTGTCCAGCGCGGTTTTAAATGCGCTGCCGGGCGGTCTGAGCACGGCGGCCGTGCTGCTGGCGGCCGCCTGGTACGGCGAGCGGGCCGGGCTGCCGCTTGAGCAGACCGCCACGGTCGGCACCATTCTGATTGGTCTTGCGGGCGTTCTGGTCCTGCTGCGGCTGTGCTGGCCCCTGAATCGCCGCCGGGCGGCGCTTCTGCTCGGCGTGGGCGCCCTGTTTGCCGCGGCCGTCACAGCCTTCGGTTTCATGATGCACATCGTTCCGCTCGGGCAGACGGCTGTGCGTCTGGCATTGGCGCTCGCCGCCGCGCTGCCGGTGCTGTTTGGCGCGCTGTCCGCCGTCTGCGGCCTTGCCAAGCAAAAGCTGGCCGTAAAGGAGGAGTAAAGGTTTGCAGACAGATCTCTGCATTGTCATACCCGCTTATCAACCTGCGCAAACGCTGCCGCAATATGTGAGCCACCTGCGCCGTGCGCTCGACTGCTGTGTCCTCGTCGTCGACGACGGGAGCGACGGCGCCTGCCGCCCCTGGTTTGACGAGGCGGAGCGCATACCGGGCTGCCGCGTGCTGCGGCATGAGCATAACCGCGGCAAGGGGGCGGCGCTCAAAACGGCTTTTCAATGG
Source organism: uncultured Clostridium sp. (assembly GCA_947427035.1). Taxonomy (GTDB): domain Bacteria; phylum Bacillota; class Clostridia; order Oscillospirales; family Butyricicoccaceae; genus Ventrousia. The sequence goes on along the minus strand of CANEGK010000006.1, from coordinate 49,262 downwards.
CTGCGCACACAGCGGGGGCTGCAAAGCATCATTACCGCCGACTGCGACGGGCAGCACTCGGTTCCGGACGTCATGCGCGTTGCGGAGCAGTGCCGGGAAAGCCCCGGCGCGCTGGTGCTGGGCTGCCGCACCTTCGGAGAAGGGACGCCCCGGCGCAGCATGGTGGGAAACCGTGTCACCGCGCGGGCCATGAAGCTTTTGTACAACATCGATTTGGAAGACACGCAGACCGGGCTGCGCGGAATTCCTGCGTCCATGCTCGACCCCTTGTGTACGCTGCGCGGCGAACGATATGAATACGAGCTCAATATGCTCATACTGGCGCACAGTCTGGCTGTGCCCATGGTTAAGGTGCCCATTGAAACGCTCTATTTTGACAACAATGCGGGCAGCCACTACCGGCCGGTGCGCGACTCCCTGCGGGTAACGGGGCAGCTGCTGCGCGGCCTGGGGCAATACGGGCTGTCGTCTGTCTTGTCGGCGGCGGCCGATGTATTTGTTTATGCGCTGCTCGTCAAATGGGCTCTGGCCGGGCTGCCGCAGTCTGCGCGCATTCTGTGCGCCGCCGTACTGGCGCGGCTCTTGTCATCAGTCGTCAACTACGCGCTCAACCGACGGCTGCCCTATGTGCAGACGCGCGAGATCCGGCAGACGGCCGTGCGGTATTATATTCTTCTGACAGTACAGCTCGTCTGCTCGATCAGCGGCGCGTGGCTGCTGACAGCGCTTGGAGCCGATGAACTGGCGGCCAAATGGGCGACCGATTTGCTGCTGGCAGCGGGGAGCTATCAGGTTCAGCTGCACTGGGTTTTTGCAAAGGCAGGTGAGAATTCTTGAAACATACAAAGCAATCGGGACGCGGCTGCCGACGGATGATGCGCCTGTTTTTGCGGGGCTGGCATACGGAGGGCCTGAAAGAAGAGCGCGATCCGACGGTTTTTCTCGTGCATCATCAAAACATGTTCGGGCCGCTGCACGCATTGCCGATGCTGCCCGATAAAGCCCGGCTGTGGACGATGGCCGCCTTTTTTCACGTGCGCACCTGCTGGCGGCATTTCTACAGCTTTACATTCCGGCGGCGGTTTCGGCTGCCGCGCGGCCTGTCTGCAATCGCAGCCGGGGCCGTTGCGCTTGTGCTGCCCGCCGCCCTGCGCGTTCTGCGCGCCGTGCCGGTGCATCGTGGGAGCAGACGCATCGGTGAAACGCTGCGTGAATCGTCACGGGCGCTGGAACAGGGCGACAGCCTGCTCATCTGCCCGGATTTAGAATATTCCAGTCCGTCGCCGGAGATGGGCGGATTGTATACCGGCTTTCTGCATCTGGAAAAGAGCTTTTATCAGGCTTCGGGCCAGCACCTGGCTTTTACGCCGGTCTATTGCAGCGCGCAGCGCAAAACGGTCATAGCCGGGCCGCCGCTGCGTTTTCCCGACGACGTGCCCTTTGCGCAGGCGCGCGGCGAGATGGCGGCGCGAATTGTCAGCGAAATCAACCGGCTGGGCCGCCAGAGCGGCGATATTATCGGATGAAAAGCCCCGACTCCTTTTTGCAGGAGCCGGGGCTTTTGTGTAGCCGGGAAACGGGGAACTAAGCCACATCCTCTTCAAACTGCGAATTGTAGAGCTCGGCGTAAAAACCGCCCTTTTCCAGCAGTTCCTGGTGGGAGCCCTGCTCGACGATGTCGCCGTCCTTCATGACCAGAATGAGGTCGGCGTCGCGGATGGTCGACAGCCGGTGCGCGATGACAAAGCTGGTGCGCCCGCGCATCAGGTTCTGCATGGCCTGCTGAATGCGCCGCTCGGTGCGGGTGTCGACCGACGAGGTCGCTTCGTCCAGAATCATGACGCGGTTGTCGGCCAGAATGGCGCGTGCGATGGTCAAAAGCTGCTTTTGCCCCTGCGAGATGTTGGTGGCGTCCTCGTTGAGCTCCATCTGATACCCGCCGGGCAGCGTCTGAATGAAGTGGTGGACGTGCGCGGCTTTGGCGGCGGCGATGACCTCTTCGTCCGTGGCGTCCAGGCGGCCGTAACGGATGTTTTCCATAATGGTGCCCTTAAAGAGCCAGGTGTCCTGCAAGACCATGCCAAAGGCACGGCGCAGTTCACTGCGTTCGAACTCCCGCACATCGTGCCCGTCGACCAGAATGGCACCGTCGTTGACGTCGTAAAAACGCATGAGCAGCTTGACCATCGTGGTTTTGCCGGCGCCTGTCGGGCCGACGATGGCCACCATCTGCCCCGGTTCGACGGCGGCGGAAAAGTCGCCGATGACCGTCTTGTCTTCGGTGTAGCCAAAGCGGACATGCCGGAACTCAACCTTTCCCTGAATATCGGCCGCCGGAATGGGATTTTGCCCGCCGGCGGGCTCTTCTTCCTCTTCCAGGAATTCAAAGACGCGCTCGGCCGCTGCGGCCATGGATTGCAGAAGGTTGGAAATTTGGGCCACCTGCTGCACCGGCTGGGTGAAGCTTTTGACATATTGGATAAAGGCCTGAATGTCGCCGACCGTGATGGAACCGCGAGCGGCGAGCAGCCCACCCACCACGGCGACCATGACATAACCGAGGTTGCCGATGAAGATCATGGCGGGCCGCATGAGGCCGGAAAGGGCCTGCGATTTCCAGGCCGATTCGTAAAGGCGCTCGTTGACCCAGCCGAAGTCGCGCAGGACGGCCTCTTCGCGGTTGAAGGCCTTGACGATGTTGTGGCCGCTGTAAACCTCTTCAACCTGGCCGTTGAGCTGGCCGAGGAAGGACTGCTGCGCGATGAAATACTTTTGCGAGCGCTTGAAGACCAGCATGATGAGCGCGCCGCAGAGGGGAAGAATGAGCACCGCAATGAGCGTCATAAGCGGGCTGATGCTCAGCATCATGACGAAAACGCCGATCAGGGTGGTCGCCGCCGTGATGATCTGCGTCACGCTCTGGTTTAAGCTTTGGCCCAGCGTATCGACGTCGTTGGTGATGCGCGAAAGGACCTCGCCGACCGTTTTGGACTCGAAATACTTCATGGGCATCCGGTGGATTTTTTCCGAGATGTCCCGCCGCAGGCCGTAGCAGGTCTTCTGTGTCACAGAGCTCATCAGCCAGCCCTGTAAAAAGGACAGGCAGGCGCTGAAAGCGTACAGGCCGAGCAGAAAGCGCAGCGTCTGCCCGATTTTGCCAAAGTTGATGGAGCCGCTTCCCGAGAGCTTGGCGACAAGCCCGTTAAAAATTTCGGTGGTGGCGCGCCCCAGAATCTTGGGCCCCAGAATGCTGAAAACCGTACTGCCGACGGCAAAAAGGCCGACAAGGAGGATGGTCAGCTTAAAATGGCCCAGGTGGCTGAAAAGCCGGCGGATGGTGCCCTTGAAATCTTTGGCCTTTTCGCCCGGCATCATGCCGCGGGGCCCGCCGGGGCCGCGGCGCATGGGGCGGAACGGATGGTTTCCCTGCGGACGGTTGCTCATGCCTGCATACCTCCTAACTCTTCTTCTGAAAGCTGTGACCGGGCGATTTCCCGGTATTCCGCACAGGTGCGCAGCAGTTCTTCGTGGGTGCCCCGGCCGACGATCTTCCCTTCATCCAGCACGAGAATCTGTTCGGCGTGCGCGATGGTGCTGATGCGCTGTGCGACGATGATGACGGCGGCGTCGCGGATATTTTCGTTCAGCGCGCGGCGCAGCGCGACGTCGGTTTTGTAATCGAGGGCCGAAAAGCTGTCGTCAAACAGGTAGACCTGCGGGTTTTTGGCGATGGCGCGGGCGATGGAAAGGCGCTGCTTCTGCCCGCCGGAGACGTTGGACCCGCCCTGCGCAATGGGGCTGTGGTATTGCTCGGGCTTCTGTCCGATAAAATCGGCGGCCTGTGCGATGGCGGCGGCCCTTTGCATCTGCGCGTCGCTGATATCGGCGCCGCCGAACTTCAGGTTGCTTTCGATGTCGCCGGAAAAGAGGACGCCCTTTTGCGGCACATAGCCGAGGAGCGAGCGAAGCTTGTGCTGCGACAGCTCACGGATATCGACGCCGTCCAGCGTGATGCGCCCAGCCGTTACATCGAAAAAGCGGGGAATGAGGTTGAGCAGGGTCGATTTGCCGCTGCCCGTCGAGCCGATGATGGCCGTCGTCTCGCCGGGCCGTGCGGTGAAGGAGATGTCGGTCAGCACGTCGGCGTCAGAGTCGGGGTAGCGGAAGGAGACGCTTTCAAAGCAGATGACGCCGCGCAGGACGTCCTTTTCGTTGTCGCGGGGCTTTTCCGGGTCGCGGATGGTGTTTTCCGTCTCGAGAACCTCGTTGATGCGTCCCGCCGCAACGCCGGCGCGCGGCAGCATAATGGACATCATGGAAAGCATGAGGAAGGACATGACGATTTGCATGGTGTAGGTGATAAAGGCCATCATGTCGCCCACCTGCATATGGCCCATGTCAATGCGCTGCGCGCCCACCCAGACGATCAGGATGCTGATACCGTTCATCAAAAGCATCATGGTCGGCTGCATGAAGGTCATGACGCGGTTGGTGAAGAGCTGTGTGCGCATCAGGTCGGTGTTGGCCTGGTCAAAGCGCTGCTCCTCATGCTTTTCGCGGCTGAAAGCGCGGATGACGGGCAGACCGGTCAGAATCTCACGCGAGACCAGGTTGACGCGGTCGACCAATGTCTGCATCTTTTTAAACTTGGGCATGGCGACGCCCATCAAAACGGCGATGAGGGCCACAATGCAGCCGACGCCGACGCCGATGATCCAGCTCATGCCAGTGTGGGTTTCCATCACCTTAAATACGCCGCCGAGCCCTAAAATGGGGGCGTACAGCACCAGGCGCAGCAGCATGACGACGACCATCTGAATCTGCTGAATGTCGTTGGTGCTGCGGGTGATGAGCGACGCGGTGGAAAACCGGTCGGTTTCGGCGCTGGAAAAGGAGACGACCTTGGAAAAAACCTGGCCCCGCAGCGTCATGCCGACGCGGGCGGCGACGCGCGAAGACAGAAAGCTGACCAGAATGGACGCCGCCACAATGAGCAGGGTGACGGCCAGCATTTTGCCGCCGGTGCGCAGCAGATAGGACGTTTGTATGTGCGAGGCGATGCCCAGCGCCTCGTACTCGCTTTTGACAAACAGGACGGCCCGCTGGTGGATAACGGTCTCGGCATTGTCACCCAGAGTTTCGAGCGCCTGCCCGCGGATCGCCGCAAGATTTTCGCGGGTCAGCCGGCCGGATTGCACGGCCGCTTCAAAATCGGCTTTGACCTTTTCGTTTTCCTGAAAGGCGGAAAGAGCCAGCATGGGCAGTCCGAACGCGCGGTCAAGGGCGTCAAGCGTCTCGCCGTCCTCGGCGTTCAGCCGCAAAACGCCTTCGCTATCCGGGACATAGGCGGCGTCGACCAGTGAAATCTCTTCGTCGGTCATGAAGCGCTTGAGGGCATCCAATGTGCTTTCGCGCACGCGTTCGGGCACGGCGGTTTCGACGCCGCCCTGCTGAATGCCCACGTCGACAATATCCGATGTGTACTGCGGCAGCGACAGGTCGCACCACGCCTCGGTAAAAAGCAGGGCAAAAACGGCGAGCACGGCCCATTTGGACTGCCACAGATATTTGAGTATTTTCAGCATCTCTGATTCTCCTTGGCCTGTTCTTCGGCCCAAATGTCAATAAACTGTTCCAAAAGCCGGGTCAGCGCGCAGATGTTTTCACGCCCCATGCGCCGGACAAAGGATTGAAGAAAACGCGACATCCGCTCTTTGGTTTCAAGCCGGATGCGTTCGCCGGCATCGGTCAGCAGCAGGCAGGTGCTGCGCCGATCGGCGCGGTCGGCGTGACGCTCGATCAGCCCGCGCGCCTCGAGCGGCCGCAGTGCGCGCGACACGGCAGGCGGGCTGACATGCAGAGCACCGGCCAGCTCGGAAACATAGATGCCGTTGGCGCCGGGGTGCTCGAGCATATAGGTGTGGATATATTCCAAAATAAAAAATTCTGCCCGCGTCAGCTGACAGAACATGGGGGAAAAATTGGCGCGCCGTAGGCGGAAGACGGCCTGCATCAGGGCCTGCTCTTCCGGTGTGGGGCACTTCACGGAATCACCCGCTTTCTGTTAACATGGTTATTTATTGCGAATGTTAACATTTTACCCGGAGCTGCGGACAAAGTCAATGAATAAAGTGTTAAAATCATGCAGTCCGCCGGCATTTTGAGAGCGCGCAGGCGAAAAAAGCGCCCGGGACCATATCCCGGGCGCGGCGGTTTTCAGCTCTCTTTGCCGGCAGCAGTGTGGAGATCCGTGTCGTTTTGAACAATGGCGCGAAGCGCCGCTTCGATGCCGCGGGCAATGTCCTGCTCGGACAGGCAGGGAGCGGGCAAGGGCAGGCGCGCCACCTGCCGGGGGATAAACGGGACGTGCATAAAGCCGCCGCGCACCCCCGGCATTTCCCGCTGGATGTGGTACAGAACGCCGTACATCAAATGATTGCATACATAGGTGCCCGCCGTGTTGGACAGGCTGGAGGGCAGCCCGGCGTCGCGGATGGCCTCGACCATAGCCTTGACCGGCAGATTCGAAAAATAAGCGGGCGCGCCGTCAGGATAAATAGGCTGGTCGATGGGCTGGTTGCCCTCGTTGTCGGGAATGCGGGCGTCGCTTAAGTTGATGGCCACGCGCTCCGGGGTGATTTCAAAGCGGTAGCCCGACTGCCCGATGCACAGAATGGCGTCGGGCTTGACGCTGCGCGCTTTTTGCAGCACGACGTCGATGCTTTTTCCAAAAACAGTGGGAACTTCCAGTTTGACAATTTGTGCGCCGCAGACCGTTTCAGGGACCAGGCGCACAGCTTCCTGCGCAGGGTTGACGCTTTCGCCGCCAAACGGGTCGAAAGCGGTCAGCAGTATTTTCATAAAATCAGCCTCCTTTGCTACCAGTATGCCGCGCCGCGCCACGATTGTCAACCGTATAGCAATGTGATATTCTTTTGGAATATATTGTGTAAAGGGTGATTTAACCGCCCCAACATTACATTGGCCGGCGACTGCTATCATGGCTTTTGAAAAGGGATTGAATACCGTTCGGCCTGGTGGTATACTTTGCCCGTATTGATTTGGCAAATCGGGAGTTGTGGGGACATTAAAATGAAGAGAAAATGTACAATATTTAAAATTGTAAAATGGATAGCACTTGTTATTTTGGCATTGATTGTGACATTCTTTTCAGTTAGAGCGATAGGAAAAGCAATTTACAATAAAACTCCGGACGGCGGTATTAACGAGTCGATGTATATCGATGTGAATGGCACGAAGCAGTGGATTAATATTTATGGGAAGGACATAGATAACCCCGTCTTGCTGTATTTGCATGGAGGTCCGGGCTCGGCAACGAGTGTTATCGATTATGCGTTTACGAGAAAATGGACAGATGTATACACTGTGGTGACATGGGATCAGCGTAATTGTGGAAAAAGCTATGATGCGGAACAGAATGATATCGTGTTGACACGAGAATTGTTTATGACAGATGGAAAGGAAGTGACAGAGTTTATACTGGATTGCCTTTCGAAAGATAAGATTACGGTTCTTGGACATTCGTGGGGATCTATTTACGGAGCAAATCTGGTACTTGAATACCCGGAATATTATGAATGCTTTATTGGAACAGGGCAGCTTGTTGATTACGTGGAAAATGAGGAGGCTTTTAAGCAAGAAGCAATATTGTGGGCTGCGGGTGATGAGGAAGCTATGGAACTGGTAAATCAATTGACGCCTGACAATGTCACTATGGAACATATTAATGCAAGAAATGCAATCATGCAAAAATATGGCTATGACATGATGGTAAATGGCACTGATTACAATTTAGTTACGACAATGATATTTAATCCGAACTATTCTATTATTGATTGGATAAATTGTTTCAGGATAGATATGGGCGTATATCTGGATTTTTTTGCCTCCGAGGAATTTGCTTCATTCTCTTTGAAAGATAGAGTTGATTATCAGGCGCCATTCTATAACATCAATGGCGATAAGGATTATCAAACAAACTACAAATTAGCGCAAGAGTACTTCGAAGAAGTAAACGCACCATATAAACAAATGTTTTTGATGGAAAATATGACCCATGGTTTATTAGAGTCGGATTCAGAGGGCTTTTCTGAGATTATTCATCAGATTGCAAAAATAGAAAGAGAGAGATAACATCCCATTTATCGGGGGAACTTCGCCTTTTGGCGAACTTCCCCTTTAAAAAATGTTCTCGTGAAACAAAAGGGGGAGAGCGGTTTATGCTTCTGCGCGAAATCATCGACGTATACGGGCTTTTGGATCGCGCCGACGCCAGCGGGGCGATGGTTCTGGAGTACATGCGCGGCATCCGTCCGGACTGCCGCGCGGCAGTCAGCCGCTTGCAGGGGGCTGCGGGCGGCACCGACATGATCAAAATCACTGTTCCCGGCCGCTGCGGCAGGGCGAACGGCGGCAGCGCCCCGACCATCGGGCTGCTGGGCCGGCTGGGCGGGTTGGGCGCGCGCCCCGAACGGCTGGGCTTTGTCTCGGACGGCGACGGCGCTCTGGTGGTGCTGGCCTGCGCCGCCAAGCTGCTCGACATGCAAAACAAAGGCGATTTTCTGGAGGGGGATGTTTTTATTGCAACCCACATCTGCCCCGAAGCGCCGACCCAGCCGCACGAGCCGGTGCCCTTTATGGGCTCGCCCGTCGCCATGGAGCAGCTCAACCGCGAAGAGGTCGGCGCCGCGCTCGACGGCATTTTGGTCGCGGACACGACCAAGGGCAACCGCATTATCAACGCGCGGGGCTTTGCCATTTCGCCCACCGTCAAACAGGGGTATATTCTCAGGGTCAGCGAAGATCTGCTCGATTTGATGCAGATCACAACCGGCTGCCTGCCACAGGTGTTCGCCCTTTCACAGCAGGATATCACCCCCTACGGCAACGGCCTTTACCACCTCAACAGCATTTTGCAGCCGGCAACGGCGACAGATGCGCCGGTGGTCGGCGTCGCCGTCACAACCGAGACGGCGGTGCCCGGCTGCGCCACGGGCGCCTGCCATTATGACGACTGCGAGGCGGCTGCCCGGTTTATGCTGGAAACGGCCAAAGCCTTTACGCGCGGCGCATGTGCGCTGTATGACAAAGCGGAGTTTGCCCTGCTGCAAAAACTGTACGGCGGGATGGAGCGTTTTCAGACGCCCGGAGTAAAGTAAACGCCGCTTGACAAACGGGGCGCGAGCGCATATAATAGTTGCAAATCAAAAGCGATGACGGGCAGGAGTAAGCCGGTTTCGATGCACAGAGAGGGCGCGGTTGGTGCGAGCGCCTGTGAGAGCCGCGCTGAAGGTCGTCCCCGAGCCGCCGGCTGAACACAAGTAGGCCGTGCCGTTTTCCGCGTTAAGGAGCAGGGCGTGTCGGCGCCCGGAGTGCGCGCATCAGGCGCGAAATTGGGTGGTACCGCGGAGCATTTCTGGCTTCGTCCCATGGTTGGGGCGAAGCCTTTTTTGTGTTCTGGGCCGTATTTGCTGCCGTTTTTATCAAAAAACGGAGAGAATAACGGGCGGATGAGCGAGCTTCGCCGCGCACGGCACAGGAATATTTTTAACGTAACAGGAGGATACAGTATGAGCGAGCGTAGAGAGCTCCCCAAAACCTATGACCCGCACGAGTGCGAGGACAGGCTTTACCGCTACTGGGAAGAAAGCGGATTCTTTAACGCCGAGGTAAACCCCGGCAAAACCCCCTTTACCATCGTCATTCCGCCCCCCAACGTCACGGGGCAGCTGCACATGGGCCACGCCTTTGACGAAACCATTCAGGACACCCTGATCCGTTTTAAAAGAATGCAGGGGTACGAAGCGCTCTGGCTGCCGGGCACCGATCACGCCGGCATCGCCACGCAGATCAAGGTGGAAGAGGCCCTGCGCAAGGAAGAAGGGCTGACCCGCTACGACCTGGGCCGCGAAGCCTTTGTCAAGCGCGTCTGGGACTGGAAGGACAAGTATGGCTCGCGCATTCTCAGCCAGTTGCGAAAACTGGGATCGTCGTGCGACTGGCGCCGCCTGCGCTTTACCATGGACGAAGGGCTGTCCAACGCCGTTAAAGAGGTCTTTGTCAATCTGTATGACAAAGGGCTGATTTACAAGGGCAGCCGCATCATCAACTGGTGCCCGCACTGCCGCACGGCGCTGTCCGACGCCGAGGTCGAGTATACGGAAAAGGCCGGTCATCTCTGGCACGTCAAATACCCCATCGAGGGGACCGACGATTATCTGGTCATCGCCACCACGCGCCCGGAAACCATGATGGGCGATACGGGCATCGCCGTCAACCCCAAGGACGAGCGCTACCAGCACCTGATCGGCAAAAAAGCCATTCTGCCCATCATGAACCGCGCCATCCCCATTTTTGCCGACGAATATGTTGAAATGGACTTCGGCACCGGCTGTGTCAAGGTGACGCCTTGCCACGACCCCAACGACTTTGAGATGGGGCAGCGCCACGATCTGGAGTTTATTCTGGTGCTCGACGAGGACGGAAAGGTCAACGAAAACGGCGGGCCGTATCATGGCATGGATCGGCTCGAATGCCGCAAGGCCATTGTCCGCGATCTGGAAGAGCAGGGATACCTGGTCAAGACGGAGGATTACAGCCATAACGTCGGCACCTGCTACCGCTGCCACACCGACGTCGAGCCTATGACATCGGCGCAGTGGTTCGTCAAGATGGCGCCGCTCGCCAAAGAGGCGATCCGCGTCGTCGAAGACGGGGAGATTCAGTTTGTTCCCGAACGCTTTACCAAAACCTATATCAACTGGATGGAAAACGTCCACGACTGGTGCATCTCGCGCCAGCTGTGGTGGGGGCACCAGATTCCCGCCTATTACTGCGACGCGTGCGGGCATATGGAAGTCAGCAAAACCCCGGTGACAAAATGTCCCAAATGCGGCAGCGATAAAATCCGCCAGGACGAGGACGTGCTCGACACCTGGTTCAGCTCGGCCCTGTGGCCGTTTTCCACCCTCGGTTGGCCGGAAAAAACCCCCGAGCTGGAGTATTTCTATCCGACCGACGTGCTGGTCACCGGCTACGACATCATTTTCTTCTGGATTGCGCGTATGATCTTTTCCGGTATGGAGCACATGCACGAGCGGCCCTTTAAAACGGTGTATATCCACGGTCTGGTGCGCGACGGGCAGGGCCGCAAAATGTCCAAGAGCCTGGGCAACGGCATTGACCCGCTGGAAATCATCGAAAAATATGGCGCCGACGCGCTGCGCTTTACGCTGATCACGGGCAACAGCCCCGGCAACGACACCCGCTTTTCTGTGGAAAAGGTGGAGAGCAACCGCAACTTCTGCAACAAAATCTGGAACGCCTCGCGCTTTGTGCTCATGAACCTGACGGTGCCTGATTTTGCTTTGCCGCAGCAGCTCAAGCTGGAGGACAAGTGGATTCTGCACCGTTACAACGAGCTGGTGCGCGAGGTGACCGAGAACCTCGACCGCTACGAGCTGGGCGTCGCCGCCGACAAGCTGTACAGTTTTATTTGGGACAGCTTCTGCGACTGGTATATCGAGCTGTGTAAGCCCCGCCTGGGTGAAGGCGCTGATGTGCAGGCATCCGAGCAGGCGCAGCGTGTGCTGGGCCACGTTCTGACCGGCGTCATGCAGCTTCTGCACCCCTTTATGCCCTATATCACCGAGCAGGTTTGGCAGGGCCTGAAAGGGGCGGACAGCTCGGTCATGGTGTCGCAGTGGCCGCAGTACGATGAGAAGCTGTGCTTTGCCGCCGAGTGTGAAGAGATGGAAAGCGTCATGGCGGTTATCCGCGCCATTCGCGCCCGCCGTGCGGAAATGAACGTCCCGCCCACCCGCCGCGCAGAACTCATTATTGCGACGCCCGAGGGCGAGCTGTACCGCGGGGCCGAGCCGCTGCTCAAAAAGCTGGCCTACGCCTCGCACGTCGTCGTGCAGGACGCCGCGCCGGAAAATACCGACGGCATGGTGTCGCTCGTTGCCGGGACGGCGCGGGTGTATATGCCCATGAGCGACCTGGTCGACATGGAAAAGGAGCGCCAGCGCCTGCAAAAGGAGCTGGACGGCGTACTGGGGCAAATCGCCCGCATCGACCAGAAGCTGGGCAACGAAAGCTTTGTGCAGAAGGCCCCGCAGAAGGTGGTCGACGGCGAGCGCGAGCGCCGCCAGAAACTAATCGAAACACAGGCCAGGCTGGAAGAAAGCCTGCGCCAGCTGTAAAGGAGCGGACATGGAATATTCGGAAGCGCTTTCGATGATTCACGCCGCGACCCGATTGGGGTCGCAGCTGGGGCTGGAGCGCATCCGCCGCCTGTGCGACCTGCTGGGGCGGCCGCAGGAAAAGCTGCGCTTTGTCCATGTCGCCGGCACCAACGGCAAGGGCAGTACGGTGGCCATGACGGCCGCCGTGCTGCAAAGGGCCGGCTATAAAACCGGCATGTTCATTTCGCCCTATGTCGTCGACTTCCGCGAGCGGATGCAGATAGACGGCGAGATGATCCCCGAGCAGGAGCTGGCCGACGAGTTTGCGCGCATGGCGCCCTGTATTGAAAAAATGAAGGCCGAAAACTGCGAGCCGACTGAGTTTGAAATCGTCACGGCGCTGGCGCTGTGCTGGTTTGCCCGCCGCCGGTGCGACATCGTCGTATTCGAAGTCGGATTGGGCGGACGGTTTGACAGCACCAACGTCATCGACGCGCCGGACTGCGCCGCCATCACGTCGATTTCGCTCGATCACACCGATCTGCTCGGCAGCACGACGGGGGAAATCGCCTTTGAAAAATGCGGCATCCTCAAGCCGGGCAGCCGGGCAGCCGTGTACCCGCTGCAACCGGACGACGCGCGCCGCGCCATAGAACGCACCTGCGCAGAGCGGGGCATCGCGCCCAATATTCCGGACCTGGCGCAGCTGCGGGTGCTGGATACCGGCTTTGAAGGTTCCCTGATTTGCTATAAAGGCCGGGAATACCGCGTTTCCATGCGGGGGGAATACCAGGTTTACAATGCCCTGACCGTTCTGGCCATTGTGGAAGAGCTGCGCGCCGCGGGCTGGAACATCCCGCAGGAGGCCGTCTGCTGGGGGTTGGCCAACACCCATTTCGGCGGCCGGCTCGAGGCGGTGCGCAGGCAGCCGCTCTGCCTGATCGACGGGGCGCACAACCAGGACGCCGTGCAGCAGCTTTGCCGTACCGTGGATCGCTTTTTTGCCGGCAGACGGGTTGTCGTCGTGATGGGGATGCTGCGCGACAAGGCGTATGAGACCTGTATCGAACAGGTGGCGGCGCGCAGTGCGGTTTTCATCGCCGCGCGCCCCGACTGCCCACGCGCATTGGAAGCGCGGGAGACGGCAGCTGTCGCCGCCCGCCGCTGCGCTGCGGTAAAGGTCCAGCCCGAGCCGTACCGGGCGGCGCAGATGGCGATGGAAGAGGCCGGCGCAGACGGCGTCGTTCTCGCCTGCGGATCTCTGTATATGATAGGCGAATGCAAACGGGCCTTTGAAGAGGCCGGGCGGTAAGGAACGCCCCGTTTTTCTAAAAACCGACAACCCAATTTTTGTAAAATAATGGTGTGCCCATAGGGCGCGCCATTATTTTTTTGCGGAAAAGGGACAGGCCCCGATGGGCCGCCCAGAGACGAGGTGACGAGATGGAAGTATATGAAAAGCATGAGGGGAGCGCCTTATGCATCGCGCTGTCGGGCGAGCTGGGGCACCATGAAGCGGTGACCGCCATGCGGCGTATTGGCGAAAGCATCGACGAAGACGTGCCGCGCACGGTCATTCTGGATTTGAGCGGCGTTGGTTTTATGGACAGCTCGGGCATTGCTGTTGTGCTGCGCGCCTTTCAGGCATGCCAGGCGTCGGGCGGACAGTTCTGCGTGCGCGGCGCGCAGAAGCAGGCGCGCCGGGTGCTGGACGCCGCGGGTCTCAACCGGATTATATCATTCATCTGAAGGGGAGAGATACATAATGAAAAAGATCATGAACAGCTTTAACCTGCGTTTTCCCAGCAAATCGAATAACGAGGCCTTTGCGCGCGCGGCGGCGGCCGCTTTTATCGCCCAGCTTGACCCGACGCTCGACGAGCTGAACGACATCAAAACAGCGGTGTCCGAAGCGGTGACCAACTGTATTGTACACGGCTACCGCGACAGCGTCGGTGTTATCTACATGTCGGTACAGCTAGTTGAGCCGGCTACCGTCGAAATTGCTGTGCGGGACCAGGGCTGCGGCATCGACGACATTGAGCGCGCCCGCACGCCGATGTTCACCACCGGCGGCGTCGAGCGCAGCGGCATGGGCTTCACCATTATGGAGAGCTTTATGGACAGGTTGAGCGTGCGTTCCGCGCCCGGAAAGGGCACGACGGTTCGAATGCAGAAAGCGCTGTCCCAGCGCCTGTCCGGGGGCGGACGATGACGGCGGGAGCAGCCCCTGCCTGTGAAAGCCCCCTGTACGACGGCAGCAGCGAGCAGCTGGGCCGGCTGGTCGAAGAAAACGCCACCCTGATCTGGAGCGTGGTGCGCCGCTTTATGGGGCGCGGCGTCGAACCAGACGATCTGTTCCAGCTGGGCAGCATCGGCTTTATCAAGGCGGTCCGGGGTTTTGATCCGGCCTACGGCACACAGCTTTCGACCTATGCCGTGCCCAAAATCGCCGGGGAAATCAAGCGCTTTCTGCGCGACGACGGAATGATCAAGGTCAGCCGCAGCGTCAAGGAGAACGCGGCGCGCATCAACGCAGTGCGGGCCCGGCTGGAAAGCGAGCGGGGCGGCGACATTCGCCTGAGCGACCTGTGTGAGGCCACCGGGCTGTCAGCCGACGAGATCGCCATGTGTGAAAGCGCCCAAGCCAACGTCAGCGCCTTTTCGCTGGACGCTGATTTGGGAGAGGATGGCTTTACCTTAAAGGATGTGCTGGGTGAGAGCGCGGAGGATTCTCTGGTTGAAAGCATCGCTTTGCGGCAGGCCATGGAAAAACTGCCCGAACTCGAACGTTCGGTGCTGGCGCTGCGCTTTTTTCGGGATTTGACGCAGCAGAAGGCGGCCAATATTTTGGGGATTTCGCAGGTGCAGGTCTCACGAGTCGAGCGGCGCGCGCTGGGAATGCTGCGCGAAATCATGAGCGGGTAAAGGGCCGGCCGGCGGGGGGAAGGCCGGCCTTTACAAAAAATTTACACAAATGTTATGAATCGCTGATAGAAGCGCGGCATACACTGGAGTATAATAAGCTCAAGTACAGAGGGAAAGGAGGTTCGTATGCAGAAAGACAGGCGATTGGCTTTTTACGATCGCGGTGACATAGACGAGTGGATTTTTCAGGATGAAGATGTTTATGTCAGCGAAAAATAAGCCGGGGAAGTAAATGCCGCGAAAGCGGTTTTTTTATTGCCCGGCAGATAAATCAGGACGCGCCTTTTTATAAGGGCGCGTCCTTTTTAGACGGCAAAAGGCCGGATCCTGTGATCCGGCCTTTTGCGAGCTTAAGACGAAAGACTGGCGACCGCCTCGTCCAGGGAGGTCATCCGATGACCGATGAGAGACAAACCGCCGATGAGAACGGCGCATGTCATCAGGATGGTGGACGGAGCGAAATGATCGGCCAGCGTGCCGAAAAGGAGCATTCCAAGCGGGGTGAGCAGTGTAGTGGCCATGCCGAACAGGCCGTTGACGCGGCCGAGCAGCTTGCCGGGCACCAGCCGCTGCAAAAAGACGCTGGCTGTGATGTTGGGGAAGGAGACGATGATGCCGAACAGCATACAGCTCAGGCACAACAGGACGCTGGCAGCAGCCGGGGTCAGGGGAGCGCTGATGAGAACGGCGAGGCAGACGAGAAAGAGCGCGCAGAGGGCGATGCTGATGGAAAGCAGGCGGCGGGAAAAGCTGAGGTTTTTGCGGCCGATGTAAACCGAACCAAGAAGGTTGCCCACAGAAAACGCCGCCATAATGATGCCGTAAGAGCGCTCGCTCAGCTTGAGGATTTCCAGAATCGAGAAGGGCAGCAGCGCGTCCATCGCGGAAAAGATAAGGTTGAGCGCCATGCAGAAGCAGATGATGGCGACCAGCAGGCGGGAGGAAAAGAGATAGGACGCGCCGCCGCGCAGTGTGGCCAAAAAGGATTCATGGGGCTGACCGTCATCGGGCGGGGTGTTGAAATCAAAGTCGATGAAGAGCTCGGACAGGGCGGACAGGGCATAGGCGACGGAGGAAAAGAGGATGAACATGCGCAAATCGAGCACGGCGTATACGGCGCCGCCCAGCACGGGCGCGGCCACCTGAATGATGCTCATGACGGCCGAACGGTAGGAAACCAGCCGTGACAGCTGCCTGTCGCTGACCAGCCGGGGGCCGGCCGAAAGGAAGGGAACTTCGACAAAGGGGCGCAGAAGGCTCATCAGAAAGGTGATGAGGTAAATGCTGCCGACGGTCAAAGGCCGCGTCAGTGCCAGGAAAAAGGAGCAGAGCAGAAGCAGGCTGTTGAGCGCGTCGCTCGTGACGACGAGCAGCTTTTTGTTGACTCTGTCGGCCAGCGTGCCGACGATGGGGGACAGAAGGGCCGAAGGCAGCAGCGAAATGGCCACCGTTACGGCGTAGCTCTGCGCCGATCCTGTCAGCGAAAGGACGTAAAGCCCCATAGCGAATGAGAAAAGGTAGTGGCCCAGTCCGGAAACGCCCTGGCCTGCGACGGAAAGCCACAGGTTGAGCACTTCACGCGAGGCGGAGGAAAGCTTTTTCATGGGTTGTCTCCTTATGTCCGGAAGGCTAGCCAATACGGACAACGTGAATGTCGCCGCTGATGGCTGAAATGGTGTAAGGGGTTTCAGAACCGCCCTTATAGACGGCGGTGCCGTTGCGGCTGTTGAGCGAGGTCATCAGGTTGAAATCGCTTTTAAAGCTGCCGGAGACCCGCTTGTACTGAATGGAGAAACCGTCATTTTCCGGCAGAGCCAGGCGGATGTCGCCTGAAACGGAATCGATGGAAAAGTTGTGGGGCAGGGTGTGGGTCTGAATGCGCGTGTCACCTGATTTGCTTTTGATGGCAGCCGATAAAAGCGAACCGGCAAAAGTACAGTCGCCTGAGATTTTGTCAAGGAAAAGCGATTCAACCACCATATTGCGCAAATCGACGTCGCCGCTTTTGGTGTGAATGTCCAGTGTATCGACGTTGCCGGAAATGTCGATATCGCCGCTGATGCTTTCCAGAGTCAGGCTTTCAGATTCGATGGCCTGTATGTTGATGTCGCCCGAAGTGCTCTTGATGCCGAGGGTGCGGCACTTCAAATCTTCGATATCGGTGTCCATGACGCCGGTGGCCGTGATGGACTGCCACAGACGGGGGGGCAGCTCGATGTCCAGATCGGAGTTGATGACGCCAAAGCCGAACATGAAAAAGCCGACGTAATTGCGGCCCTGCGAAATGCGCAGGCAGTTTTCGTTCTGCTCAAAGCTGATGCGCTGGTCGTCGCGCAGTTCGGCGCGCGAGCGCTCGGTGACGTGGATGTGGGAGTCGCGGCTGGGGCTGATGCGTAAATCGCCCGACTTCATGGCGATGATCAGCGAATCAATGCCGTCGGCCTCGAGCGTGTAATCATAGCGGAAGCCACGGGAGCTTTTCTGCGCGCTCGACTGCATCTGCTTGGCGGCCGACTTGAGCTCGTTCGCCATGTTGCGGACAGGCTCTTCGATGCTGCGCGACAGCTGTTCGCTCCAGTTGCGGACGCGTTCTTCAAACCCGGCAAAGGGGGCGTCGGGCGCGGTGCGCTCGTCGTTTTGGCGGCACGAGCTGGCGCCGCGGATCAGGCTGATGATTTCGCTGACGTCGCCGATGCCGGCTACGACCTCGCGGTAAGCGTCGTCGGGATCACGGCCCTGCGCGACCAGGTCGTCGTATTTTTCAATAAGATTGGCGACCATTTCGTCGGCGACCTCGGTTTTTTCGGGGCAATCGGGCGCCTGCGCCAGCAGGCCGAGCACATGGCTTCTGATTTTATCATGCATGGAAAGAACCCTCCTCGTTTTTGTTCTTTTGGAAGATGCTCAAATCATCCGGGAGTAGATGGGGAAAAAGTCAAAGGCCAGGCGCTCGAAAATGGTCTGGCAGAAGCCGTTGGACGCGCAGGCGTTCTTTTCGGAGCGGTAGCTGCGGATATATTCCTTCTGTTGTTTACGGGTCATGGTTTAGTCCTCCTTAATCAATGTGTCTATCATTTGTTTCGCGCTTTCCCAATCGGCGCGGTTTTGTTTGTAAAAGGTGCGCCCGGCGGGGGTGATGCGGTAGTATCGCCGGCGTGCGCCGCTGCCCTCGTCCCCCCAGTAGGAGCTGATGTAGCCGTTCTGCTCCAGCCGCCGAAATGCGGTGTACAGCGTCGCTTCCTTCAGGTTGTAAACTCCGTCGGTGGCCTGCTGAATGGACTTGTTGATTTCATAGCCGTAACTGTCTGCGTGCAGAAGCCGGGCGAGAATGATGGTTTCGGTGTGGCCGCGGATGATATCGGATGTGATGGACAAGGTGTTCACCTCCTTTGCTGGACTTATAGTAACACAATATACTTCGCCTGTCAAGGTATTTTTAAAAATAATATATTAAAAAATAATTAGTATCGCAGAAAAGAAAACCGCCGGCGTCAGCCGGCGGCAAAGAAAAAGGAGGAGCCATGAGCCACTGTTTGTGAGAAGGTTGAGAAGAGAGCGCACAGGACAGGCGCAGAACGCGCCCCTGACCGGGGTTCGCCGGGGAAGCTCCGGACGGCCCGCGGCGCACAGGCCGGACAGAGCGGGATGTAAGAGGGGTCGCCCCCTCTGTGCGGCAGGCCGCTTAAAAGATGGACTGGCGCGCCTGAAGCGAGTCGGAAATTTCCTGCAAAATTTCATTCTGCGTCATGCAGCAGTCGACCTCGGTATAGCCTGGGCCGTAATATGTGCTCATCGGCACGTCGGCAACGCGCGTACAATAGCAAACGGTTTCAATACCGCCTGACGAAGAGGAACCGTCATCGTCGCAGCCGCAGCCACAGCCGCAGCGGCGGCTGCATTCGCGCTGGTACAACGAGCGGCAGTTTTGGCCGTCGCGGAAAACCTGACGCGATTCGCGGAACGAGCAGCTCGCGCAGTTTTGGCGGCAGCTATTCTGGCAGCAATTGCTCTGAAAGCAGCTGTTTTGGCAGCAGTTATTCTGGCAGCTGGCGCAGCACCCGCAGCAGCCATTTTGTCTCCACCATCTTCTCATTGATTCTCACCATCGTTTCTGTAAATTGTAGCGGCGTCCTGTGGGGCGCTCGTTACAGCTTATGCGCCGCGGCGCCGGCGGGTGCAGAACCGGCGCGCTGTCTGCGGATGCCGCTTTCCGCGTACCCGTTATTCCTCTGTGCGGGGAAGCGCTTTGATAAACCGCTCAATTGCCGTGTTGACCTGTTCAGGCTGGTCGGTGTTGGAGTTATGCCCTGCGCCTTCGATCCATTCGATCGGAATGCCGGAAACCCGATGCCAGGCCCGGTTATAGCGCTTGGTGGATCCGGCGCGATCGCATTTTCCGCACAGCAAAAGCGCCGGGCAGTCAAGGGCATAGGGAAGGTCGGCTTCCATGGCCTCGGCCAGCATTCGGAAGCCGTGGCCGGACAGCGCGGCGTAACGGGCCTTGTCGCCGTCATAGATCGACATCATATCGCGCATCAGCTGCCGGCCGTATTCGGAAACCGCGCAGCCGCTCGGGCCGGATTTTAAAAGGAGATTCCACGGATAGTGCCGGTACACAGGCTCCATGTGCTTGAGCAGGCAAATTTCCAGACCGGTGACATACCGTCTTTGAAGCGGCGCGGAGTCGATGGAGATAAACCCGCGCAGCCGGCCCGGGAACTGCTGTGCAAAGGCCTGTCCGACATATCCCCCCATGGACTGGCCAATGACGACGGGCTTGTCCGCGCCTTCTTTTTCCAGAATCTCGCCGAGCCATTTTGTCTTGTCCATCAGGGAAAAAGACAGCTCAAAAGGCCAGGAAGCGGCGTGCCCCGGCGCGTCCCAAACCAAAACGGCGTATCGATCGGAAAAATGCGCCACCTGCCGGTCAAACAGCCGGTGGTCGGCTGTCAGTCCGGGCAGAAAGATCAGAGTATACCCGTTGTTGTTTTTTGAAATATTTGTCCAATAATGAATCTTCCCACAGGGCGTTGTGTGTATTTTTTCTGTCATGCTCCGAGCCTCCCGTTGGCTGTTTTTATTATTTTGTTAATTTTATCACAAATATTTCCGGGATGCAAGGCGCGGATGCGGGCAGCTCGAAACGGGCGAAAGAGCCGCAGCTCCTTTTTCTTGACAGGCCGCGCCGGGCGGGGTATGATGAAAGACAAGCGGGCGCACCGTGCGCGCCTTATTGAATATGGGAGGATCAGGTATGACTGAACAGATGAAAAAGCAAATTGACGAAGTATTCCGGCTGTGGGACAACGGTCTTTGCCCCGGCGGCCAGGTGGCCATCCGCCAGGGCGGCGAAACCATTTACGACCGGTGCTTCGGCTATGCCGACATAGAAAATAAACTGCCCGTAACGTCCGAAAGCGTCTTTCATGTGGCGTCGGTGTCCAAGCAGTTCACCGTATTCGCCGTGCTGCTTTTGCAGGAGGACGGGCTTTTGAACATCGACGACGACGTGCGCAAATACATCCCCGAGCTCATCCGCTTTGACGAGCCGGTCACGGTGCGCAATATGATGAACAATGTCAGCGGCATCCGCGATATCTGGACGCTGGAGATGGCGCGCGGCGTGCGCATTGACGACACCATTACGCAGAAGGACGCCGTCACCATCATTGCAAACCAGACCCAGCTCAACTTCCCGCCCGAAACGCAGTACATGTACAGCAATTCCAATTTTGTGCTTTTGGCTGAAATCGTTGAGAAAATCACCGGCAAAAGCCTCAACGACTTCTTGCAGGAGCGCGTTTTCAAGCCGCTGGGCATGACGAGTACCGTCATTCGCGACCGCTATTGGCAGCGCATTGACAACCGCGCCCGCTCCTTCTGGGACAACGGCACGGAGTATTTCCACAGCGTGCTCAACTACGGCAGCTACGGCTCGACGTCGCTGCACACCACGGCCCACGACTTTATGAAGTGGATGGACAACTATAAAAATCCCACCGTCTGCAAAAAGGAGACGGTCGAACTGATGATGCAGGTGCCGGCGCTCAAGGGCGGGGCGAAAACCACCTACGGCGGCGGCCTGATGATCGACGAGCTCGAGGGGCACCGGTACTTTAAGCACGGCGGCGCCGACGCCGCGTTCCGTTCGATCATCGTGCGGCTGCCCGACGACGACATCGACCTTGTCATTTTGGGCAATACGCAGAATACGCCGACTGATCCGGCCGCTATGGCTGTGCTGCGCATCCTGCTCGGACTGGAGCCGGAAAAAAAGCCTGAGATGAATGCGTTGGAGAGCTTCGACGAAAAGCAGGCCGCCGGGCTTTACTACGCCGATCTGCCGGACGCGATCACGGTGGAAATCGTCGAGGAAAACGGCCGCCTCTTTATGGTCGAAAGCTTTGAAAACGCGCCGCTGACCCATGTGCGCGGCAATCTTTATAAAGTCGGGCGGCTGGAAACATGGCTGCTGCTGGGCGATGACGAGCCGTGCATTTTTATGCCGGGCATGACGGTCAAACTGAAAAAAGCCGACGCCGCGGCGCAGCCGAGCGAACACCTGCTGCGCTATGAGGGCCGCTATGAAAGCGCCGAGATTGAAACGGCCTATGAAATCACCGAGCGCGACGGCAGGCTGTACAGCTATCACTTCCGCAACGGCGAAACCCGGCTGTATCCCATTGCGCATGATCGCTTTGTCGCAAACAGCGCGCGGGGCGATTTTGTCCAGTTTACCCGCGGTTCGGGCGGCGCCGTCATCGGCATGACGCTGTCGTATGGCCGCGTACAGAACCTGCCGCTGAGCAAGGTGGACTGAGATGGACAGGCCAGGGGAAATTCTCGCGGCGCTGGAAGACTGGGGTGTTCCCTACCAGATGGTCGAACACGCGCCGGCTATGGGGATGGACGACCTGCCCCCTATTGTCGAAAAGCTCGGTCCCCCGTTCTTCCGCAATCTCTTTTTATGCAACCGGCAGAAGACCGAGTTTTATCTGCTGCTCATTGTGGGGGATAAGCCGTTCCGCACAGCCGAGGTCTCTAAAAAGCTGGGGGTGTCGCGGCTCAGCTTTGGCGACGCAGATACGCTTCTGGACATGCTGGGCGTCACGCCGGGCGGCGTCAATCCGCTCAGCCTGCTCTTTGACCCGGAGCATAAGATCCATCTGGTTATCGACGCCGATATTCTGGAGTGGAAGCGCGCCTGTATGCACCCCGGCGTCAACACAAAAAGCATCGCCATGTCGATGGATGATTTCAAAACGATCGTCCTGCCCAAGTTGGGGCATGAACCGGTCATTTTATCCTTGACAGGTATAGCTGAATAGCGAAGAAAAGCCGCCCCGGCCGGGGCGGCTTTCGCGTTCAGGGATTTTCTTCACGGTAGCGCTGGAGCAGATCGTCGTATTTGCGGCCGGTGAAACGGAAATAGATTTCAAATCCTGCGACGATGGCGGTGAAGAGGACGATGAAAATGGCGGCGAACAGCAGCCAGGCGCGCCAGTTGCCCAGCGGGAACCAGTGAAAGAGCAAAGCGCAGCCCAAAATAGCGGCAAAATAGGCGGGCAGCGAGCAGAGAAGCCGCAGGCTGTAGCGCATTTTTTTAATGAACAGATCAGAGAAAAAGATCCCCTGGAGCAGCGTACACAGCGCAGAAGCGAACAGAAGTTGCCCCAAAGTGGCGATGGTCACGGTGCTGTCGCCGTAAAGCAGGGCGATCAGGCTGTAAATGATGACGGAAGCAGTAAAGGCCATACAGGTCGACGTTTTGAAGCGGACGGCCTCAACGAGAAAACGTTTCATACAGGGAAACCTCCTTGTCATATTCCGAGTTTTTCGTGGATGAAGGACACATACTGGCGCGAAATGTACGCCGATTCGCCGTTACTCATGGTCGCCTGCATCCGCCCGCCGAACTCGGGGCACAGCGAGCGGATGTGGTGGAAGTTGAGAATCAGGGACTTGCCGGCGCGGAAAAAGCCGCAGCCGGCCAGCCGTTCTTCCAGCTCGTACAGCCGGAGCGGCGTTTCATACACCCCGTCCGCCGTGTAGAGAAAGACCCTTTTGTCCGCTGTGTCGGCGTACAGAATATCGCCGGCGTCGAGGATAAAGGTCCGGCCGTCGCGCAGGCCGGTCAGCTTGTGGTCAAAGGCGCGGAGCAGGGCGAGCATTTTCAGAATCTGCTCATCCGTGTGGGCGCAGCGTATGACGATTTCGGTTTCGTCCAAACCGGGCGTTTCGTCGATGTGTATTTTCATAGGCGTTCCCCCTTTGAAAGCCATTATAGACGGGCAAAGGGCCACGGGCAAGAGCAGTGCGACCATGTGGAAGTACACGGCGCGTAAGCGGTAAAAAGACCGCGCTGAATGAAAGTCGGGCAGGCGGCAGACAGGAAAACAGGGCGGATTTTTCCGCCCTGTTTTTGCTGCCGGTATATTTTCCGCTTTAGTGAGCATTAATCTTTATAACCAAAGGCAATGGAGTAGACGTCGGGCGTCAGCACGCCGAACGAGTACCCGCGCGAGCGGAACCCTTCGATGATTTTGGGAAGTCCCTCGGCCGTCGCGGTGCTGTAGCCGCCGTCATGCATGAGGACGATGGGCATTTGCGATTTGGTTTTCAGCGCCTGCTCGACCACCGATTGGGCGCTCGGCTTGCCCACGGCATCCTCGGCCGAAGCGTTCCAGTCGTAATAGGCAAAGCCACGCCGCAGCATTTCGGCGATGAGCGGCTGATAAAGGCCTTTATTGTATTGGTTGATGCTGCCGCCGGGGAAGCGGAAAACCTCGGGCTTGACGCCGGTCAGTTCATACACGCTCTGCCAGACAGTGTAAAAATCGCCGAGATAGGCGTCGACCGAAGCGTAAATGTCTTTGTACACATGCGTATTGGTGTGAATCCCGACGGTGTGGCCGCGCGCCGCCACATCGCGGAGCGTGTCCGGTAAATTTTGCGCTTTGGTTCCTACGACAAAAAAAGTGGCCTTGATCTGATATTTGTCCAGAATATCCAGAATGACCGGTGTCTGGGCCGAAGGGCCGTCGTCAAAAGTCAGGTAGCAGACCTTTTCGGTGACGGTTTGTTCGCCCACAGGGTGTTCGCTGTACAGGTCGGGGTAAAGCGCCTGGTATTCCGGCGCGGCAGGTAAGGTGTCATCCTGCGCAGCGTCGTCCGGAGTCGGCGCATCGGCGGGGGGATCTGCCGGATGGGCCGCGCCGTCGGGCGCACTATCGGGCGTGTCGTCGGGAGCGCCAGACACATCGGGTGCGGCCGGTGCGCTCAGACGCTCGATTTCGGCGCGCGCGGCAGAAAGCTCGCCGCGCAGGCGAAACTCACGCGTGGCAAGCACAATGCAGCAGACGGTGGGCAGCAAAACGGCGAGCGCCAGCGCGCCCAGGAGTATTTTGCGGCGTCGGGAAAGGTTGGGATCAAAGTGTTTCATAATAGGGGAACGGCTCCTTTTTTATTTCATCGAAGAGGGATGCCCGACAGGGCGGAGAGAATTTCGGACGCCATGATCAGTCCGGCCACAGAAGGGACAAAGGGCAGGCTGCCCGGCGACTGCCGCCGGCCGGGAGGAAGCGTTTCGCCGTCCGGCAGGGGGGAGAGGGGCTCTTCCGCCGAATAGACGACACGAAGGGCGGGAACGCCGCGGCGGCGCAGCTCGCGCCGCATGACGCGGGCCAGCGGACAGCCAGCTGTTTCGTAAATATCGCCGACGCGCAGGCGCAGCGGATCCTGTTTGTTGCCGGTGCCCATAGCGCTGATGACGGGGACGCCGGCCTGATCGGCACGTTCAATAACAGCCAGTTTAGAAGAGACGGTGTCGATGGCGTCGGCGATAAAATCAAGGCCGGAAAAGCTTACCTGTTCGGCCGTTTCAGCGGTGTAAAACAGCTGGTGGGTTTCGACGCAGAGCGCAGGGTTGATATCGAGCAGGCGCGCGCGCATGACCCCGGTTTTAGGCTGGCCTACGGTGCTGTGCAGGGCAATGAGCTGGCGGTTGATATTGGTGACGTCGACTGTGTCGCCGTCGATGAGGACGAGCCGGCCGACGCCGCCGCGCGCCAGCGCTTCACAAACGTAAGAGCCGACGCCGCCCAGGCCGAAAACGGCGACCGACGCGTGGGAAAGACGTGTGACGGCATCCTGCCCCCACAGCCGGGCAGAGCGCGCAAAGGCATCGGGCATGGCGGTCACCTCCTCTTGGTTTTGGCGGCGGGGTCGGTGACACCCGGAAGGGCGCCGCCGGCAATGGCCCACAGGTACAGGCTGGCCACCGTGCCGCAGGGTGAATAACGGCGGCGGTATTTGTCAAAAAGCGGGCGGGTGATGGCGCGGTGGCGGTACAGCATACGCATACCGCGCTGAATGGCCAGGTCGCCAAAGCTGACGATATCGGGCCGCTGCATGGAAAAGGTCATCAGCATTTCGGCCGTCCATACGCCGACACCGTCGAGCGAAGAGAGGATGCGGCAGACCTCGGCGTCGGGCAGGGCTTGCAGCGCATCCAGATCCAGCTCGCCCGTGCAGACGCGCCGGGCGGCGCTTTTGATGTAGCGGACTTTGCGGAAGCTGATGCCGAAGGCCTGTAACTGTTCGTCCGGGCAGGCGTCGACGGCCTGCGGGGTGACCTCGCCCAATCCCGCCTGAAAACGATTCCAGATGGTGATGTGCGCTTTGGTCGAAATCTGCTGGCCCACGATGCTGTTGACAAGGGCGGCAAACAAATCGGGCGTCACGGCGCGCTGTACAGGCCCGATCTGCGCAATAGCGCCGGCCAACAGCCGATCCCGCGAACAAAGGTAGTCGATTTCACGGCTGCCGTATTCAAAAAAAGGCAAAAAGATCTTCCTTTCGGCAATTTGAAACAGGTTTTGTGCTCTGCTATTAAGTATAACATAAAAGCCGGTTTTCGCAACAGCGTCGTAAAAAATATGTAGCCGCCCGGCCGGGCGGCCAAGGGCTTACATAATGTGTTCTTCGGCGCAATTGTCGAGCACGCGCATTCCCATTTCACCCGGCGCTGCAACCGGAAAAACGGCGATGCTCAGTGCGTCAAATTTGGCGCACAGCCGTTTCTCCGGGCAAAGGCGCAGGTCTTCAGCGCAAATCTCGGACTTCTTTTTCCGTTTTGACATACGATCACCCCCGCATAGTATGCCCGGCCGGCAGAGTGATAACAAAACCGGTTCGCAGGGAAAAAGAGGGCGACGCTGTTTTCATGAAAATTTGACAAGATGAAAAGACATTCGTTCCCCTGCGGCATGTGGAATGCTATGCTGATATAAAGGGGGGAAAGTATGTATACTCCCGTGTATTTTGCAGAGATGATTCTGCACGCGCGCAAAGAAAAGAAGCTTACGCAGACACAGGCGGCGCAGCTGGCCGGGATTTCCCTGCGCTGGTATCAGCGGGTGGAAAAGGGAGAGGTAAAAGCGAGTTTTGCGATCTGCGCACGCATATCCAAGGCGTTGGGCATTGATTTAAACGACGCCGCCAATGCCGGAAAACAGGAAAAGGTGCTGTATTACCCGTTTGAACAGTACATCAACACCCCGGAGCTGGGGCGCTATATCGGCTATGGCATCCGCGCGCTGCGTCACGGATCGGAGGGCTGGAGTTGTGAAGCCGAGATCGCCGATATTTCATGCGACGGCAGTTTTGTAGAGCGCCTGGCGCGGCTGTGCGCCAGGCTGGAGCTTGCCCCTATTCATCTGTACGACGTTGTAGAGGATGCTATCAATGTTTGAAGCAGAGAGCAAAAAAGGCGCCGTATTCCACATGAGCGGAATACGGCGCCTTTATGGCGTTTACTTATTTTGTGTGTACAGGATGGTTGCGGTGTATTTCAGGTCGCAGTCGCCGATGTTTTCAAGCGAGTGGAACTCACCCTCGCGGCAGCACATCATGTCGCCCGGCTCCAGAATACATTCGCTGCCGTTGTCGTTTGCCTTGCCGCGGCCCTCAAGGATATAGTAGATTTCAAAGTCGCCGGTGTGCGTATGCTGCCCGATGGAGCAGCCGACCGGGATAATGCTGATACCGCACAGCCGGCCGGCGCCGTACATTTCGTCCTTTTCAAGAAAATTGAGGACGCGGACCGTGCCCTTCCCGCCTTTCAGGTTGGGCTCGAGAGTTACGGAAAAATCCGATTGTTTTCTAACCATTTCACGCTACCGCCAATCCAGTTTTTAAAATTCTGCCCCAAGCGCTCCGCCGGTTAAAGCACGACGTCGCGGTTGCAGTCCTTGCTGTAAATATAATAGAAAGGCTCGCGCCCGATGCCGTAGGCGCACTGGGGCGCATAGGCGCCGAACCACACGAAGTCGTCCTTTTTAATGCCCATCCAGGTGTCGTGGACCAGATACATGCCCTCGCCGCCCAGAATGTACATACCGTGCTCCTGAACGTGGGTTTCGACAAAGGGGTGGCAGGCGCCCGGCTCGAAGCACAAAATGTGCATGTTCATGTCAAAGTTCAGTTCGGCGGGCAGCAGATCCTTGATAAAGACGTTTTTCATGTCGTCGTATTCTTTATACGGAATGTCGTTGACATTGCCGCTGTAAACGTAGGGATACAGACCCTCGCACGGGACGTAGAGCTGTTTGTACATCATGAGCTTGGCCTCTTCGCCGGTCTTGTTGGTAAACTGGATGCCGGACGCCGGAGGGGCGAAGAGGTAGCCGCCGGCCGTCAGATGGAACTCTTTGCCCTCGCTCGAAGCGTCGACCTCGCCGGAGACGACATAGATAAAGCTTTCTTCATTCTTTCCGGCGCCAAAGGGAGAAGTCGTGCCGCCGCCCGGGGCGACGGTGCAGATATACTGCGCAAAGCTGGCGCCCAGCTTGGGCGAAGCGACAATGCTGGTGCGGCAGTCGCGCAGGAAGGGGAGGACGTTGTTGACAAGCCCGTCTTTGGGGATGACGGCGACAAGGCCGGGCTTTACAACCGCTCTGGTGGACAGCAAGTCAGTGGGGTATGCCATGATAAAACCTCTTTTCAAATGTTGATGATGTTATGCAAGCGCGGTGATCACATCGTAAAGAACCTGAACCGCCTTTGCAAAATACGAATAATCGGTCCATTCTTCGGGGCAGTGGCTTTTGCCGTCCCGGCTCGGGACGAAAAGCATGGCCGTGTCGTAAACGCGGCCGATGGCCAGCGCGTCGTGCCCGGCGCCGCTGGGCATATGCAGGCAGGAATATCCGTGCGCGCGGCAGCTCGCTTCAAAACGCGCCAGCAGTTCCCCGCTCATTTGAAGCGGCGCGACGTCCAGCTTGGGCTCCATATGGTAGCTGCCGCCGCAGCGGGCCGTCTCTTCCCGGAGCATCTGTTCAATCTGCCCGACGACCGAGGCGAGCACCTGCGGGTCAACGGCGCGGATGTCAAGGGTGAAGTCCACCCGGTTGGCAATGACGTTCATGCCGCCCGGCTCTGCTTTGACAAACCCGACGGTGGCAACCGTCCCGCCGCCGGCGGCGCGGGCCGTGTCGCCGATTTTGGAGATGACGCGGCTCGCCATCTCCATGGGGTCGTGCCGCATGTTCATGGGCGTCGTGCCGGCGTGATTGGCCTGGCCAAAAACCGACACCATAAAACGCTTGATGCCCACGATGCAGTCGACCAGGCCGATGTCGACATTCTGGCTGACCAGCACGGGGCCCTGCTCGATATGCAGCTCAATAAAATGCCCGATGGAGCCGGGCTTCCACGCCGCTTCGGGCAGCTTTTCCGGCGTCAGCCGGTAGCTTTTCATCGCGTCGTAGACGGTGATATCGTCCCGATCCGCAAAGTTTTTGCATTCGTCCGCCGTCATCTGGCCCAACATGCTGCGCGAACCGAAATAGCCGGTGCCGAAGCGGCAGCCTTCTTCGTCCATAAACGCGCTGACAACATAATCCATGGGCAGCGTCCGGCCCTCGTCGCGCAATATGCGGGCCAGCTCGAGCGCGCAGATGACGCCCGCAGGGCCGTCAAACGCGCCGCCGTTGAAGACCGTATCAAAGTGCGAGCCCGACATGACGCACGGGCGATCAGGAGATTGACCGGGCAAAACGCCGAAAACGTTGCCCGCCGCGTCTTCATGCGCGCTTAGACCCGCATCCTGCATGGCTGCGCGAAGATAGTCGGCAGCCTGCCGCGCCTGCGGCGTAAAGGGCAAACGGGTACACCCTTCGCCCGGAGTTGAAGTGAAGCGGGCCAGGGCTTCGATGTCCTTTTGTATGCGCTGGCAGCTTTTTGAAAGATCCATTTCAAACAACCTTTCTAGTCCGCGCAGACAGAAGCGCCTTTGCGGAGCATTTTGCCCAGGCCCCTGCGGCCGGTCCATTTGCCGTCTTCTGCCAGCACTTCGCCGCGCAGAAGGGTCATGACCGGCATTCCGACGCCTTTGCGGCCGACGTAGGAGGAAATCTGATTGACATAGTACAGCGAGTCGGCGGTGACTTCCCACGCCCGGTCCGGATCGAGCAGCACGACGTCGGCGTCAAACCCTTCAGCCAGCGCGCCCTTTTGGCCCCACAGGCCGAAAACCTTCGCGGGCTTTTCGCACATGACCTGGGCGAGCTGCACCGGGGTCAGCCGGCCCTTTTTGCAGCCTTCGCTGAACATGGTCTGGAAAACGGTTTGGATACCGGTCATGCCGCCCCATGCGTCGAAGACGGTTTCGATTTTTTTGCCCATATTTTCAACGGTTTTTTCTTCCCAGGTGCAGGGGGAATGATCGCTGCCGATGGCGCTGATGGTGCCGTCGATGACATAATTCCACAAACGATCGCGCTCTTCTTCAGTGCGCAGCGGGGGCGAGCATTTGCAGATGGGCCCCTTTTCAAGGACGTCCTGCTCCGTCATGGTCAGGTAGTGCGCGCATGTCTCGGCCACAACGTCCAGGCCCTGCTGCTGCGCTTCTTTGATCTTCTGCGCGGCGTCAGGGCTGCTGACGTGACAGATATAGCTTTTGCAGCCGGTGGCCCGCGTCAGCTCGATGACCGCTTCGGTGGCGATGACTTCGGCGGCAACCGGCCGGGAATCGAGATAGGCGCGCCAATCCAGGCGCTGTTCGCGCTTCATCTTTTTTTCCAGACGATCGATGATGGAAAAATCCTCACAGTGGAAGCCGATGCGCCCGCCGAACTGGCGGACAATCTGCATGGCTTCATAAGTGTCGCCGTAGGACATGGAGCCGTAATCCTCGGAAGTGGGGGAGAGGAAGACCTTAAAGGCCACACAGCCCTTTTCGTCCATAGCGCGCAGCTCGTCAAAATTGCCCGGCACCAGGCCGCCCCACAGGCAGAAGTCGACGCAGGCATTGGGGGAGACGGCCGCGACCTTCTGGTCGATCAGATCGGCGGCAATGAGCGACGGGGTATTTTGCAGCGGCATGTCGATAACGGTGGTGAAGCCGCCGACGGCGGCGGCAACCGTGCCGTGCGCATAGTCTTCACGCCAGGTGTAGCCGGGCTCATTCAGGTGCGCGTGGGTATCGATGGCGCCGGGAAAGGCCAGCTTGCCCTTTGCATCGATTTCCTTTTTCGCTTCGCCCGCGCCGCGGGGCAAAAGCGCGGCGATTTTGCCCCCCGCAATGGCCAGGTCGCTGTCCGCCATTCCACTGGGCGTCACAAGTCTGGCGTTTCGAATCAACAGATCATACATATAGCATCCATCATTCCGATCTCAAAATTATTTTGCGCCGCGCGGTGCGGCAGATATTCAAAAGGCCCTGCTCAGGGATGCCGGTTAAACCAGGCGCGTTCTTCAAAGGCCTTTTTTTTCACTTCTTTGACCTCGGTGTCCGCAGGCACGCCAAAGGGGATATAGACTGCGACGGTGAGCTCAGGCGGAACATGGAGGAGTTCGGCCATGGCCGCCGCCGGCTCGCCGGCAATCTGGCCTTCGATCCAGACGCCCGCATACCCCATGTCGGTCAAGGCCAGCAGGATGTTCTGCGCGGCCGCCGAAAAATCCTCGACATGCCGCGTGCCGCCCGGGGTCTGCGGGTATTCCTTAGTCAGAAGCACGACGGCGGCCGGCGCCGTCTCGGCCCAAGCCCGTCCGTATGCCCGGCCCAGCGCGTGCGCAAGCTCCGGGTCGTCGACACCGATGAACTCGGTCGTTTGCAGGTTGCAGCCCGAAGGGGCGCTGACGCCGGCCTTCAGGATTTCCCGCATATCTTCGCGGGGGACTGCCGCCGCTGTAAAATTGCCGCGGTAGCTCCGCCTGCTTTGAATGGCTTTCCGTGTTTCCACAAGCTGCCCTCCCTTGATTTCAAATGCCGCCCGCTTTACTTTTTTTCTCTCTTTTCGCGGTATTTGGTGTTTAAAATGTTCATCGCGGTAAAAACGATCTGGCAGAGAAAGGTCGTCGCAATCATGGCGCCCAAAAGCGCGCCGGCGTCGACTGCCATTTCCGACCCTGTCAGCATGGGAACCCCCACTTCCAAAACAGCCAACAGGAACACTACGGCCACCGTCATCCGGCACGCCCGCAAAAATTCAACTCTGTAACGCATTCGGCACATCCTTTCTTTAAAGCAGCTTGTCAAGCTTGATCTCGCTTTGCCGGTTTTTGCTCTGCCGCGGCGTCGTAACTACTCCGCGGACAAAAAGCAGAGTCGGCTCGCGCAGCGCGGCCAGGTCTTCGAGCGGGTTGCGGTCGGTCACAAACAGATCGGCGCACAGGCCCGGGGCAATTTGCCCGGCCTGAGAGGCGAGCCCGGCGATCGACGCGTTGACGGCCGTTGCGGCGTGCAGCGCTTGGGTGCAGCTGACGCCGGTCAGTTTTGAAAACCAGTAAATTTCGCGCCACATGTCGTAATGCGCGCAGCCGCTTTCGCCCGCGCCGCTGCCAAGACCGACGGGAATGCCGCGGCTGACGGCGTCCTTTGCGCAGGCAACGGCGATGTCAAGCGCCGCGGCCGTCTTTGCCTTTTGCGCGACAAGCCCTGAAAGAGAAACAAGCAGTGCAGCGCCCGATTCCCTATAGAGAGCGGCCGTTTCATCGTCCATGCGCGCGCCATGCTCGACGGCAGCAGCGCCGCAGCGCAGGGCCGCACGCACGCTGTCCGTCTCGTCGGCGTAAACAATAACGCGGGCGCCGAGAGCCTGCGCCGCCTGACAGCAGGCCTGAAGAACATCGGCCGGCATCCGCGCGCCTTCGCGCGCCGCGATAACGCGGACAAACGCCGGCTGAAGGGATGACAGCTGACCGATGCACGCCCGCGCCTGCTCCGGGGAAGCGGGGGCAAAGAGATCGCCGCCTGCGCCGGGCGGCAGGATGCTGACGCCGCCCGACAAAATCCGGGGGCCGTCGACATTGGCGATATTGATCCAGTCGCGCACGAGCGCTTCCGCGCCGCCGTTGTCAAAGGTCGCGGCCGTGGTGACGCCGCTCATCATGGTCGCCCGCGCGGCGCCGGAGCATTTCAGACGGGTCCGCGCGCAGCGAAGTCCGCTGCCGCCCAGGCGGCGGACGGGCGAAGAAGCGAGGCAGGATTTCAGGTTGATAAGCCCGGGCAGAACATAGTGGCCCATCAGGTGGAAGTCGTTCTTTTCCGAAAGCTCGGGGCAGACGCTGCTCACCGTTTCGATATTTTGACCGTCAAGGACAATGGTCATGCCGGGCTGCGGCTGCATCTGCGCCGTGCCGTCGAGCAACGTGCAGTTATTGAGTACCGTCTTGTTCATTCCATCCACTCCGTCTTTGCTTCAGCCGGTCTTTTAAATCTTGCAGTATCCAATCAGCAGCGGGGAATTGTGCATAAACTTGCAGACGTCGGCGTCTGCCAAATCGGCATAGAACTGTAAAATACCTTCTATACAGGCAGGGGTATTTTTAATGAACTGGCTGTGCGAAAGAATGGCGGCGGCGATGTCTTCCGGCAGGCCGTGCTTCATGCACAGGTGACAGCTGAAATACCCGTGGGGAAACTCTTCGCCGCGCCTGCTTTTGTGATAGCCGCGTTGATCCTTTTCCAGCTCGACGAGCTTGCAGACGTCGTGAAGCAGGCAGATGACGCGCAGCTTGTCGCGGTTGATGTCCACGTTCTGCGATTTCTGCATGGCTTCGGCCAGGGCAAAGGCCCCGGCGTAAACGCCCCGGGTGTGGCGCACCAGCGAATCTTCCGGCACGTCGAGGTTGTTGGGCGCGTCGGCGAGCCTTTCCCAGCAGCTCATGCCGGCCGCTTCGGCCCAGACGGCGAGGCAGGCTTCGCGCCATTGGGGGTTTTCCACCTCGCCGATTTCCGGCAGGGCGTTCAGGATCTCTTCTTTTGTTATCATCATACCGCGCTTTCTCTTAAAAAACAATCTGGTGCGGGCGATATTCTACGGATCTTCCCACGTCCCAGTAAACGACGCTGTCCGGCGCAAAAGAGCGCATGTGCATCTGGAACTCTTCGGCAGCGGGATCGCCGGCGTAATAGTGCCCGGGAATGACAAGGTCGGGGCCCACCCAGCGCACGGCCTGCGCCGCCTCGCTGGGACTCATGATGCTGCCGTATTTGACATCGGAGGTCGAGATACACGGCATCATGATATTCGGGCGGTAAAGCTCGCGGATCAGCCTGATATCGGAAAACAGACAGGTGTCGCCGGTGTGGTAAAAGCTGACGCCCGGCTCAAGCATAACGACAAGACCAAACGGGTAATAGGCGTGTGCGACGTCGTGATACATGACGTTCGAGCCGTGCCACGCCGGGACGGCGCGGATGGCGGTGGGGCCAAACTTTTTCCCGTCGCCGTAAATCAGGTTGATGTGCCGGCTTTCGGGAATGTCAGCCTCGGCGCGGATTTTGGCCCAGGCTTCTGTCCCGCACAAAACAGTGGCGCCGGAGTGCTGCAAAATATCGACCGTGTC
Organism: uncultured Clostridium sp.; assembly: GCA_947427035.1. GTDB lineage: Bacteria > Bacillota > Clostridia > Oscillospirales > Butyricicoccaceae > Ventrousia. The sequence continues at coordinate 15,273 of CANEGK010000006.1, read as the reverse complement.
GCCAAAATGATCAAAAGCTGCGTGGCTGAGCAGCAGCAGATCGACGTCATAAAACATATCCGGTGTGGCGCTTTGACAAAGCGTATTGTGAATATACGGGTCTATCAGGATTTTAAAGCCGTCGCCGCGCTCGATAAGTACGGCCATTCCGCCGTAATAGGTGAACTTTGCCATGTGTTTTCTCCTTTTGCCGTGTGCGTGACACTGCAAGGATTGTCTGCGGCGGCTTTTACCGCCGCAGACAGGACGGATGCAATCAGACTTTGATGCGGACGGTTTCGATGGGCGTGTGGCAGGACAGGTTTTCAAAGCCGTCCTCGGTGACGACATAGCAGTTGCCGATGTTGGCGCCGCATTCCATGGGCACCAGCCACTGCGGGTGCAGAACAAAGGCAAGGCCCGGGCGGCAGATGTCGGTGTTGAAGGATGTGACGTTGAACTTGTCGGGGTTACCGTGCATTCCGACGCCGTGGCCCATGTTGGGGTTGTGCGGGCCGGCGACCGGCGGATAAACGTGCATCAGCTTGCGGCCGTAACGCTCCAATCCCTCGTCGGCCACATATTGCAGGGGGATCTCAAGCGGGCTGAAGTCGTCGTTGCAGGCCCAGTTGTAGGGCATGGTTTCGGTGATGTCGTCCTTGAGCAGCCCGCGGCGGATGAAGGGCTGGAAGCCGGCTTTGTTGACCTCGCACAGCGGCACGCCGGGGCGGATCATCTTTTCGGCCTCGTAGAGCGATTCGGTGCAGACCTCGAGCGCCTCTTCCTGTTTGGCAGTGATGTCGCCGACGGCGATCATGCGGGCGATCTGGCCGGTATAGCCGCGGTAGGAGATGCCGGAAACGTAGAAGTTGATAAGGTCGCCCGGTTCGACAATGTGGCCATAGGCCTTGCCGCAGTGGGTGCCCCATTTGTTGACGCCGATCTGGTAGCCGTCGGCGTTCTCGCCGCCGCGGGCCAGCTGCGCAAAGGTAAAGGCCGCGTACATCTCCCAGTCGGTGACGCCGGGACGGCAGACGTGGCAGGCGGCCTCGAAGCCGATTTCCATCAGCTGTGTAGAAGCGCGGATCTGATCGACCTCGGCCGGGGTGCGCAGGCGCTGCATGTCGAGAATGACGTGGGTTTCGTCGCTGAACTGCGCTTTGGGCATGGCCGACTTGATGCCGTTGACGATGCCCATGCTCTTGGCGTCGGTGATATAGCCGATGCTTGCGCTGGCATAGCCCATGTCGGCCAGAGCTTTGGTGACGCCTTCGACCAGCTTGGCGATGGAAGAAGCGGCGCGGCCGGAATATTCGCGGCCCAGAGCGCCCACCTGATAGAGCTTTTCAACGCCGACGGCCTCGCCCCACGACGGGGGCAGGATGACCGACTGCGTGAAGAAGGAGTACAGGCGCAGCCCCTTGTTCGCGTCGCTCGGGATGATCAGCACGCCCTCGCGGTTCCAGTCGCAGAGATAGCGCAGGTATTTGTTGCTGGTGTTGTAGCTGTGCGCGCCGTTGGTGACGACCAGCGTGACGTCGTGCTCGCCGACAATGGCTTCGCGGCGGACACGCGCCACGCGGCCCTTCAGCTCTTCTTCCGAAATGGCCTTCGGGGCAACAAACTCGAAGCTGGGCTTAAAGCCTTCCAGCAGCTTTTCACAATCCATAAAAGACATAATCTGCTTCCTTTCCTTTTGATAGACAAGTGGGAGTGACTGACAGCATAAGGCGCAGGGCGTCCTATGCTGTCAACCACAGAGAAAACGATCCGTTTGAGGCAGAGAAAAGCAGTTTACTGCTTTTTGCCCTTCCTGAACAGGAACCAGCCGACGACGGAGGTACACATCAGGCCGGCGCCGATGAGATACATGGGTACGCGGTTGACAAGGACGATGGTGGCGGCAAAGGGCAGCACCAGGAAGTTCCAGAAGAAGACCGCGTTGTAAACGGCCAGCGCTTCGTAAATGCAGCTTTCGTTGTTGGGGTCGACGGCGCGGACCAGAGCAAAGCCCTGCGGGTTGGCGCCGGTGCACATGCCGTAGAGCATAAGTCCCTTTTCAAACCACTGCGGGTGCCCGATTTTTTTGAGGTAAGTAAAGACAAAAGCCATGGTGATAAGGCAGAAGATGGCGGCATGGAGAATGAGCGGAACGGCAAATTCGGCGACGACGCTGAGCTGAATGGTCGCCATAGCGCCCAGAATGATGAGCTCCAGCGTGAAGTTGCTGATCTGCGAAATGACGTTTCTGTCCACATAGCGGTCAAGGCCGAGCTTGCGGATGATGGGCCACAGGATCAGGCCGCCGACGACGCCGTACAGCATCGGGGTGATGCGGGCGGCAAAGGGCCAGACCATGATGAGAAGTTTGAATAAAAGTTCGCCAAATTTATAGCACAGCGCAATAACGCCGATATGCAGGGCAATGGCGGAAACACTGGTGGGGTAAACGGTATTGTGACCGATGGATTCGCGCTTATCCTCGGGCAGCGTGCCGCGGTAGAAATACTTGGGCTGGCTGGAAAGGTCGTGCGTGAACTCGGCCCAGCCGTGGCGCACGCCGTAGTTGGCCATAATCATGCCGGGGATCATGGCGAAGAGCACGCCGAGCGTCGCCATAACCATACCGATACTCAGAGCGCCCATGCTGCCGGTGGGGTCGATGACTTCGGAAACAATGGGGATATTGCCGTGCGAGCCGAAGTAGGCGGCCACGCCCATCAGGCCCCAGCCCTCGGGCAGGCCCGGCCAGAAGCGGCAGAACAGATCGCCGACCAGCACGCCGAAGATCATCTGGAAGCCGTACATGGTCATGTTGGTGAAAACGAAGTCAAGGTGTTCGTAAAGACGCTTGGCCGATACAGCCATACCGATGGGGATGCAGGTCATGATGATGCGCATACCGATCGAGGTGATTTCGCTGAAGGCGGCGGGGATTTCAATGAGGCCGAGCACCTGCTGGCCCAGCACCAGGCCGATGAGGCCGCCGATCAGGCTTGCAGGAAGGAGGACTTTCTGCAAGGGTGTGACCAGTTCGCGGACTGCCATGCCGGCCAGCAGAAGCAGGCCGAACAGCATTAAGGCGTTAAAAATTTCTGTCATATTCCTATCTCCTTATCGTTGCTTCCCTCTTTTGACCAAATGCTGCCTAAAAGCGCGGCTGCCGCAATACGGCGGCTGCGCTTTTTTTGGGGCGGCACTCAACCCAAAAGGAATTTCTTTCTTGTTTACAGACGTTTGTTTTCGGGAAAACCTGACTGAAACAATGTATGGAATATTCCCTCCCCTGTTTGAAAAATCTAAAGACCGGCCAATCTATTTTTAGATTAATTCATTTTGGCCTTTTTTGCAATCTGTAATTTTGCCGAAATAAGTAGGGTGTATCTGTATAAAACATACAAATTTTCAAAATCGAAAAACCGGCTTCGCTATTTTTTAGCTTGATTTACTTTTGTCAAACAGAGCGTACTGAGAAAACCGGAAAACAAAACGGGCGGGAATGCTTGCATTCCCGCCCGAAGGTACGCCCAATTCTATTTTCGGCCCTGATAGCGCAGCTCAGAGCTTTGCAGGTGTTCGACAATCAGTTTTTGGGCAAGCTCGGAGTCGCCCCGCTCCATTACGGAGAACAGCTCGCTGTGCTCCCGCTGAATTTCCTGCATCTGGCCGATAGTTGACATGCCGTAGGCATTGAGCAGCGACAGAATTTTGCGGCAGGTGAAAAGCAGGTTGCTTAAAACCTCGTTGCCGGCACAGTAAGCGATGCCCATGTGAAAATCGGCGTCACATTTCATAAACTCGGAATAATTTTTTTCAGCCAGCATCTGCGCTTCGCGCCGCACGGCCTCTCGGATAGGCGCAAAGGAAGGCTCGCCGCGCTTTTGCGTGGCGATGCGTACGGTTTCGCGCTCGAGAATCATGCGGAGCTGATAAACATTCTGGTTGGAATCGGTGCTGAGAAGAAAGGTCCAGGACAGAGAGAGCGTAAAAATTTCCTGTGTGTTTTTCGCAAGGTACACGCCGCTGCCCGGCAGAATGTTGACCACGCCGATGGCGCTGAGGACCTTCAGCGCTTCGCGCACGGCAGAGCGCGAAATGCCGAGCAGCTCGGCGAGCGTGCGATCGCCGGGCAGACGATCACCGGCGCGGAGCTTGCCCGACGAGATATTTTCCGCCAGGTAATTGCTCAGCGCTTCAAGAAGGCCGTCGCTGTATGTCGGCTTTCCCTGGGGCGATGCGGCCGACCAGGCCGGCAGCATAATACTTTTCGAGCGTGATTTATCAAGGAAAGTATCGATATTCCTTTCAAAATCAGGGGGTTCCATCTCGAAGATCTCGGAGTCGATTACAAGTTTGTACGATACAATACTGGCGGCACGGCATTCATCATGCTTTCCTATGGTGTCGAACTGGGAGAGCTTTGCGACGCTGAAGATGGATTTGCCGGCTTCATCTGTCAGGAACATTTCAATAAACTCGCTCTGCGTCATTTTCAGCCGATGTCGAAACGTCAGAAGATTTTTTCCAATGACCATTTGGCCCCTGGGCGTTTTCATTCTGTTGTCTCCAATCTTTGTAGCTTGTTCTTTTATCGAGGAAAATAAAGGCGCCTGCCTTCTGTATCGAAAGTCGAAAAAAGCACTAAAAAACCCGGAACCGGTGCGGTCCTGGGCTGCTCATATGCGGCGTTTTCTAAAAGCGCGCAATATAAAAGAAAAGCGCGGAAGAACTTTTATACGTACGGCGCCGGCGCGCCGCGCGACGGAACAGCCGTGAACGGCCCCCCTAAGATGAGAGGCCGGCTTGGACAAAAGGGATCCCCGGAAAATCTTTCGATTTTCCGGGGGTGGTACGCCCGACAGAATTCGAATCTGCGACCTTTGGAGTCGGAGTCCAACGCTCTATCCAGCTGAGCTACGGGCGCATATTGCTTATGTAGTATAGCACAGAAAATTCGGTTTGTAAACGGGGCGAAACATAAAATTGTCTTTGAAAAAAGTTTCTGTTTGCTTTTGGCCGCTTTTTTTGATATAATAAACCGGATTTATAATATTAAGATTGTGTAAAATACAAAAGAGTGAGAAGTGAAGAGCACATGTCCTTTCAAAAAATAAAGGATCTGGACGGCGACGGGTTCCGGCAGGCCGTGATCGACGAGCGCGAGACGGCGCTGGTGTGTTTTGTGTCTGACTGGTCTGCGCCCTGCCGTGAAATGGAACGGGTTATTTTGAAGGTAGCCGCCCGCTTTTATGGGACTGTCGCTTTTTATGCGGTCGATGTGGACAACGCGCCTCTGGTCGCCGCCGAATATGCGGTGGCTTCTATTCCTACGCTCGTTTTCTTTGCCCGCGGTGAAGAACGCGACCGCATGGTCGGCGTGCGCAAATGCGAGGATTTGGAGAAAATGATACAGCGGTACCTGTAGGCGAGGGGGCGGACTGATGGGAAAAGCTTTCAGAACGGCCCTGTTCGGGGGCTTTAAGAAAAAGGATGTCATTACATATCTGGAACGCCTGACCGGCCCGACTGGTTTTGACGGCGCGCTGCGCGACGCCGGAGCCGAGCCGGGAGAAGAGGCGGCGCGGCAGGCCGGGCGTGTGGATGAGCTGTCGCGCGAGCTCGGCGAAAAAAATGACGAGCTGGCAGCGGTTTCTGCCAGGCTGGAGGAAACCCAGGGCGCGCTGGATGATATGAGCGCCCGTTTTTTGGAAGCGGAAAAGCGGGCGCAGGCCGCAGAGCAGGAAAAGCTGCGGCTGGAGGACGCACTGCTGGACAGAGAGCGGCAGGCCGGCGACAGCGAGCGCCTGCGCTCTGCCCTGCAGGAGGCCGAAAAGAATACGCGGGCTGCCGAACAGCGGGCGCACACACTGGAAGCCGAGCTGGCCGCCCAAAAGCGCCGCTGTGAAGAGCTGTCGGAGCAGCGCTGGAACAGCATGGAAAAACAGTGGCAGGAAAACTGCCGTATGCTGCACGAGACCGATCGGCGCGCACAGGAGCTGACGCTGGCGATCCGCTGCGAAGGGGCGAACGGCGAGTATGATCGTTCGCTGCGCCGCGCCGATCGTCTGCTGGACGAGTTCCGGCAGGAGCTGCGCCGCATTTCGGAGGAAGTCGAGCATTTGGCGCAGGCGGTGCAGGCATCGCCGCCGCGTGCGCGGGAGGGAAACAGGCTGTCGTCGCCGGGCGAGATTTTGAGCCGGGTTTCTTCTGCGCGCAATGAAAAAAAAGAAGAGTAAGGGCGCCGGCAGGATCGATTTCTGGGGTCAAACGGGGAGGGACACCAAATGTTTTCAAAACGGGCTGATGGGCGGATACTGAAAAATCTTGATCCGTATGACAAGGCTCTGTGTTATGTTATGTCGCGCCGCTCGGACGCGCATGTTTACTTTACCGAAGAGATCGACTGCAAGTACTTTGACGAATACATTGCACAGAAAAAGGCCGAGGGCAAGGAATTGACCTATCTTCACATTCTGATGGCTGCCATTGTGCGCGTCCATGCGCAGCGCCCCTGGCTCAACCGCTTTGTCATGAACGGAAGGATTTTTGCGCGCAATGAGCTGACGGTGTCTATGGCCGTCAAAAAAAGCCTGCGCGACACGTCGACTTCGACGACCGTCAAGCTGCCCTTTACCGGGCATGAAAATATTTTTGAAATCGCGGACAGGATTGATCAGAGCATTTTTGAAACCAAGGAGGTCGGCTCCGAAAACAAAACCGACCGGCTGGCCGCCCGTGTGATGAACGCGCCGCCGCTGCTCATTAAGCTGATGGTGTGGGCCATCAAGCTGCTTGACCGCTGGAATTTGCTGCCCAAAGCCATTATTGACGCCAGCCCGTTCCATACCAGCGTGTTTATCACGTATCTGAAATCGGTCGGCATCAATGGCATTTACCATCATATTTATGATTTTGGGACGACAGGCATGTTTATCGGCGTCGGGAAGGAGATTTTCCGCCCGGTCATCGACGAGGAAACGGGCGAGATCCGGCCCGGCAAGGTCATCGAGCTGAAGGTAGTGGCAGACGAGCGCTTTTGCGACGGGCTGTACCATGCGCGTTCTATGCGCCTGGTGCGCAAATATTTAAAAAACCCCGCCCTGCTTGAGGAGCGGCTGGAAACCGTAGAAAAAGATATCGATTAGACCTGCTTTGGGACAGGCCAATTCGTGCGAGAAAAGGGGACTTAAAGATGGAATTGCTTCGGCAGGCCATTCGTGAGCACGCCGTCGTACGCGCCGGCGATGTTTTGAAGGTGGACAGTTTTCTCAACCATCAGCTGGACGTCCGGCTGCTCAATGAGATTGGAAAGGAGTTTTACCGCCGTTTTAAAGACAGGGGTATTACAAAAATTCTGACCATTGAGGCTTCCGGTATTGCTATTGCCGTGATAGCGGCACAATATTTTGACGTCCCGGTGGTGTTCGCCAAAAAGAATCATACCAAAAATCTGGACGGCGAGCTGCTGTCTGCCCCGGTAACCTCTTTTACACACGGCCGCACCTATGACGTCACGGTGGAAAAGAAGTTTTTGCAACCGAGCGATCGCCTGTTGATCCTTGACGATTTTCTGGCCAAGGGCAGCGCGCTGTCCGGGCTGTGCGATATTGCCGACCGGTCCGGCGCGAGCATCGCCGGCGTCGGCGTCGTTATTGAAAAGGGATTTGACGTGGGTGGGACCCTCATCCGCGCACGGGGCGTCGATTTGCAGCCGCTGGTGAAAATCAAAAAGATGACAGAGACGGAAATCCTTTTTGATGACAAAGAATAAATCATTTTTTATAAAAATGAGCGATTAACAGCATCAAATCCATCTGGATTTGATGCTGTTAATTTATTTAAAGTCTTTTTGGATGACGCTCTTGCAATTCATGCTGGCGAGGTATATGATGCTGGTAATGAAAAAAAGAAAGGGTGTTCCAAAGTGAATGACAAAGCAGAAGCAATCATCGATTTGTACGCGTCCAAAGCCTTTAACGACGCGGCTATGCGCAAGTACCTGCCGGGGGACACCTACAAGCAGCTGAAAAAGACCATTGATCTGGGCCGGCCGCTCGACGCATCGCTGGCAGATATTGTCGCCAACGGCATGAAGCGCTGGGCGCTCGATATGGGGGCGACGCATTATACGCACTGGTTCCAGCCCATGAACGGCTATACGGCGGAAAAACATGATTCCTTTATCAACCCTGTGTCGGACGGCGGCATCATTATGACCTTTTCGGGCAAAGAATTAGTCCGGGGCGAATCCGACGCGTCATCCTTCCCGTCGGGCGGCCTGCGCGCCACCTTTGAAGCGCGCGGCTATACGGCATGGGACTGCACTTCGCCGGCCTTTGTAAAGGACAGCACACTATATATTCCGACTTGCTTCTGTTCGTTTACCGGCGAAGTGCTCGACAAAAAGACACCGCTGCTGCGCTCGATGGAAGCGCTAAGCGAGCAGTCCATCCGCGTACTGCGCCTGATGGGCGACAGCGAGGCGCGCCGGGTCGTCGCTATGGCGGGTGCGGAACAGGAGTATTTCCTCATTGACCGCGAGCTCTTCAACCGCCGCCGTGACCTGGTGCTGTGCGGCCGCACGCTTTTTGGGGCAAAGCCGTCCAAGGGGCAGGAGATGGAAGACCATTATTACGGCAACATCAAGGAAAATGTCATGGATTTCATGCGCGAGGTCGACCACGAGCTGTGGGCGCTCGGCGTGCCGGCCAAAACCGAACACAACGAGGTCGCGCCCTCGCAGCACGAGCTGGCGCCCGTTTACAGCACGGTCAATATCGCCTGCGACCAGAACCAGCTGGTCATGGAAACGCTCAAAAAGGTTGCGCAGCGCAAGGGCCTGGTCTGCCTGCTGCACGAAAAACCCTTTGCCGGCGTCAACGGTTCGGGCAAGCACAACAACTGGTCGCTCGATGTAGACGGCAAAAAAAGCCTGCTCAACCAGGGCAAAACCCCGGCTGACAACGCACAGTTTCTGCTCTTTCTGTCGGCCGTTATCTGGGCGGTCGACGAATACGCCGACCTGCTGCGCGTCACCATTTCAGGGCCGGGCAACGATCACCGCCTGGGCGGCAACGAAGCGCCGCCGGCCATTGTCTCTATCTTCCTGGGCGATTTGCTGACCGATATTCTGACCGAAATCGAGACCGACGGCAAATCCAATCTGCGCCAGGGCGGCAATATTGAAATCGGCGTCACCACCATCCCCAACCTGCCCAAAGATATTTCGGACCGCAACCGCACCTCGCCTTTTGCCTTTACGGGCAACAAGTTCGAGTTCCGTATGCTTGGCGCATCAATGAGCATTGCCGACTGCAACACGGCCATCAACGTCATTGTCGCCGAGATACTGAGCCGCATGGCCGAGCGCATGGAAAAGGCCGAGGACGTCAACGCCGAGGTGCAGAGCATCATCCGTGACGTTATGCGCGAGCACAAGCGCATTATTTTCAACGGCAACAACTATTCGGCCGAATGGCGGGAGGAAGCGGCGCGCCGGGGCCTGCCGTGTATTGAGTCGTCGGTGGAAGCGGCGGCGGCGCTCATTGCGCCGAAGAATGTCGAGGTCTTTGAAAAATTCGGCGTACTGTCCAAAAAGGAGCTGGAGGCCCGGTATGAAATCCGGCATGAAGGCTACAGCAAAGCCATTCACATTGAAGCGATGGCCATGCTCGAGATGGCGCGGCGCGAAATCCTGCCCGCGATTGTCAAGTACATCGGCTTTGTAGCCGGGTCGCTCAACGGCGTCAGAGAAACCGGTCTGACGGTTGACGTTTCGGCGCAGTCAAGTCTGTTGAAAGATTTGTCGGCCGGCGCGGGGCAGTTCAAAGCGGCCGTCAGCAAGCTGGAAAAAACGGTGGAAAAGGCGCCGGCTGCCGAGGAAGCGGCGGAACGCGCGTTTTATTATCATGACAAGGTCGTCCCTGCGATGGAATCGCTGCGCGAAATAGGCGACCGGCTGGAACGGATGACGGGTGAGGATTTCTGGCCCATGCCGACCTATGCCGAGCTGTTGTTTGGGATTAGAAGCTAAAAAAGCATCCGCCGGCCCACCGGCGGATGCCTTTTTTATAGAATCATACCGCCGTTGGGGCTGATGACCTGCCCCGTCAGATAGGCGGCCCCGGGGGACGCGAGAAAGGCCACGGCTTCGGCCACGTCGTCCGGCGTGCCCAGACGCCCGAGCGGAATGCCGTTGCACAGCTCGTCGCGCGCCGCCTGATCAAGATGAGCGCACATGTCGGTGTCGATGACGCCGGGTGCGACACAGTTGACGGTGACGCCCGACGGCCCGACCTCCTGCGCGAGGGCACGCGTCAGGCCGATGACCCCTGCTTTGGCGGCGGAATAGGGGACTTCGCATGACGCGCCCTGTAGGCCCCAAATGGAGGACACCGTGATAATGCTGCCCTGCTTGCGCGAAATCATGGCAGGGAGAAAGGCCTGGCAGCAGTAGAAGACGCCGCTTAAGTTGACGGCCAGCATACGCTGCCAGTCCTGTTCGGTGACGTCGGTAAAAAGCTGCTGGGCTGCGATGCCGGCGTTGCAGACGAGAAGAGAGGGGTCGCCAAAAGCGTGGACGGCGTCACGCAGAGCGAAGACTTCGGCCCGGCTGGCAACATCGGCCTGGAACAGGGCGGCATCGCAGCCGCCGTCGCGCAGCTCGGCGCACAGGGCTTCGGCCTGCGCTTTGCTTTGATGAAAATGCAGAGCGAGCCGCCAGCCGTCGCGCGCCAAACGCAGGGCGCAGGCGCGGCCGATACCTCGCGCACTGCCGGTAATCAGTGCGGTTTTCATAAAACACCTCGTTGATAAAAGAAAGTTTATACAAATAGTTTGAATTTAAAAGCTTTTGCCGGCGATCTTTGCAGACAAGATGAAGCTTTTCGGCATTCCGCTGTCTGCCAAAGAGCGGGCTGGCTGTATTATAACATGCGGGATAAAAAGAAAAAAGCCCGGCATAGAAGCCGGGCTGGCGAATGCGAAGACGGCCGTGTCAGAGCCGTCCTGCGCAGATTTGAAGCATTGAGCCGCTGCTTTTGCGTAAAGGGCAGCGGCTGCTTCGACGTCACACAGGGACTAGTCGTTTGCGTCGAGCCTGCGGAAAAGAAGGGTGATGCACCACAGGCCGGCAATGCCGACCAGCGTGTACACAATGCGGCTGCCGATGTGGGCCTGTCCACCGAAGATGGCGGCCACGAGATCGAAGCCGAAGATACCGATGCTGCCCCAGTTGAGGGCGCCGATAATGACAAGCACCAAAGCGATTTTGTGAATCATGTGCTGCTCCATTTCTCCGTGCGCAGATAGGTTGTCCCGGCTGCCGCGCCGCACGGAAAGCGGCTGAACGGGAATATTCTTTATAATTCCCGGAATTGCAGGAAAACATTCAGAAAACGGATCTTTTGCGCATCGCAGAAATATGATATAATTTTATGGCCGACAATATTCGTGGGATTGATCGTATGAAACGGCAAAACGTCGGCGGGTGCAGGGGGGATTTTGTGGAAAGCAGGGTATTTGCCGCGGCCTGTCCGGAATACCAGCCGGGTGAAGTGCGGGAAGCCGTTGAACGGATCGTTGCAGCCTTTGGCGGTGTTGAACGTTTTCTGCAAAAGGGCCGCCGTGTTTTGATAAAGCCCAATCTGCTGTTGGCCCGCCGGCCGGAAGAGGCAACGACAACGCACCCTGAAGTCGTCGAAGCTGTGGCCGCGCTGTTTGTGGAAGCGGGTGCGAGCGTCACCATCGCAGACAGCCCGGGCGGGCCGTATAATGCGCTGACGCTGTCGGGCGTTTACCGCCGCTGCGGCATGGAGGAAGCGGCCCGCCGCGTCGGCGCGCGGCTCAACCGGGACTGCTCGAGCGGAAAAGTGCGGTTTGACGGTATGGGGTCCCGCGAGTTTGACGTGATCACGCCCGTCCTGCGGGCCGATGTCATGATCAATATAGGAAAAATGAAAACCCATATGCTGACTTATTTTACCGGCGCCGCCAAAAACCTGTACGGCGTGGTGCCCGGTCTGACCAAGGCGGCATATCATTCGCAAATGCCCGGCCGGCAGGAGTTTTGCCGGATGATCGTGGATTTATGCTGCTGCATAGCGCCGGATCTGTCCATCATCGATGGAATCGAAGGCATGGACGGCCGCGGGCCGTCAGGAGGACGGGCACGCCGGGCCGGCGTGCTCATCGCGTCGGAAAATCCGTTTGCCGCCGATTTGGCCGCCATGCACATCTGCGGTTTGCAGCCGGAGCGATCGCCGGTACACTGTTTTGCGGCGGCACAGGGGTTGACACCTGACGATGCGAGAAAATTAAAGTGGATCGGCGACGCCGTCAGGCCGTTGGACGAGCCTTTTATTCCTGCGTCGGGCAAAAGCCGGCGCGGCGAAAGCGTCGTCAACCGTCTGCCCGACCGGATGCGGCAGCCGATGCGCCGGCTTCTGCTCGGCGCGCCGCGCATTTCGCAGCGCTGTGTGGGCTGCGGCGCTTGCGCCCGGGCCTGCCCTGCCCACGCCATTGTTGTTCGGGGCGGCCGCGCCGCAATTGAGAAAAAGAGCTGCATCCGCTGCTACTGCTGCCATGAGCTGTGCCCGGTCCGCGCAGTGCAGGTGTAGGAGGAAACCATGCGAACCCTTTCGGCGAACGCCTATGCAAAAATCAACCTGACACTCAACATTACCGGCCGGCGCGAGGATGGATATCACACGCTGGAAAGCGTCATGCACACCGTATCGCTGTGCGACCGGGTGCTGCTCCGCCAGTCACGGAGCGGATGCATTACATTGGGCTGCAACCTGCCCTACCTGCCGCGCGACGGACGAAATCTGGCGGTGCGTGCGGCCGAAGGCTTTTTTGCAGCGGCGGGCTTTCGGAACCCCGGGCTGGAGATTCATATCAAAAAGGTCATTCCGGTCGGCGCGGGTATGGCGGGCGGCAGTACGGATGCCGCTGCCGTTCTGCGTCTGCTGGATAGAATGTACCGCCACCCGCTCTCGCGTAACCGGATGGACGAGCTTGCGCTGTCGCTGGGGGCCGACGTGCCTTTTTGTATGCGGCGCGGCGCGGCGCTGGCCGCCGGTATCGGTGAAGAACTCAGCCCTGCGCCGCCTTTGCCGGACTGCCATCTTGTCATCTGCAAACCGCCGGTGCCGGTGTCGACCAAACGCGCTTATGGCCTGCTCGATGAATGTGCAGCGCTGGAGCACCCGCCGGCCGCCGCCATGCTGTCGGCGTTGGAAAAGGCCAACCTGCGGAATGTTTGCGCCGCGCTGGGAAACAGCTTTCAAACGCCTATTGAAGAGGATAAGCCGGTGATAGGCGATATCCGCCGCGCCCTGCTGGCGCAGGGGGCTATGGGCGCGCTGATGAGCGGCTCGGGGTCGGCGGTTTTTGGCATTTTCGAAGAGCTGAAGCCGGCGCAGAATGCCGCCGCTGCCTTGCGGACGCGCTTTCGTGACGTCTTCCTTGTGAAGCCGGTTTCTGTATAAAAATCAAAGCACCTGTCTACAATGGATGCATTCCAATGAGGCAGGTGCTTTTTATGACACTGAATAAACTGAAGCGCGCCGTGCGCGGCGCATTGCCGGAGATCGCACTGTGTATCGGGCTCTTGACGGCGCTGTGCGCTTATGTTGTGCCGGTACGCGCGCAGGAAGAACTGGCCGAAAAGCTGACACGGCTGCATGTCATCGCCAATTCCGATTCGGATGAGGATCAGACGCTCAAGCTTGCGGTGCGTGACCGTATTGTGCAGGAGGCCGGATACGAATACGGCTGCTTTGACGGGCAGATCGACGATGCGCTGCTGCAACGGCTGCAAAAGGCCGCGCAGGACGAAGTGCTTGAACAGGGGTACCTGTACCCGGTTGCCGTCACACGTCAAACCATGTTTTTCGACACCCGCCGCTATGACGGGTTTTCACTGCCAGCCGGTTATTACGACGCTGTGCGCGTCGTTATTGGCGAAGGAAAAGGAAAAAATTGGTGGTGCGTGCTCTTCCCGCCCCTGTGCCTCGGCGCAGCTGAGCAGGACATCGAAGAGGTGGCGCGCGGCGCCGGCCTGGCAGAGGACGACGTCGCCCTGATTCGCGAGGACGGAACCGGATATGTCGTGCGCTTTAAGCTGGCCGAAGCGTGGGGCAGCCTGAAGCACTGGTTTGAATCGTAGGCTAGCCGAGCACTTTTTCAAAAATGCGCATAATATTGCCGCCCATAGCGCCAGACAGCTCGTCTTCCGTCAGGCCCTTTTCCAAAAGCGCGTCGGCCAGCTGCTCAAGCCCTTCATGGGTCGGGATGATATCAAAAACGTCACGGAACTGCGGCTGCTGCATAGTGCTGGAGTTGAGACGATCGCACTGATCAAGACCGACGCCCAGAATTCCCGCCCCGGCCAGCTTTTTTTCATAAATCATATGATCGGCGAGCGTGGCGACGCTGGCGCTGTGCGGATCTTTAAAAGAGGCGACCAGGCTGGCGCCGTTGATGCCGATGACGCCGCCCAGCTTGGCAATGGCGTTGATTTGCTCGTCGGAAAGGTTGCGCGGCGTGTCGGACAGGGCGCGCGCGCAGGAGTGGGTCGCGATAACGGGCTGTGTGGACAGCGAGACGACATCCCAGAAGGTCTTTTCGTTGCAATGAGAAATATCGATAACCATGCCCAGCTTCTGCGCATATTCAACCAAAGCGCGGCCGCCTTCGGTCAGGCCGTAGCCTTGATAGTCAAAGTCGAAGAAGCGGCTGCCGTCGGCGGCCCAGTTCGAGCGGCTCCAGCACAGGCCGAGAATGCGTACGCCCAAAGCGTAAAATGTGCGAAGCAGGGAAACGTCGCCGTTTAAAGGCTCGGCGCCTTCGAAAGCCAGCATGACAGCCAGCTTGCCCTGCCGCCGGGCTTCGAGGATCTCTTTGGTGTTGGTGGCCAGAACGAATTGGCCGCCGCAGGAGTCCAGCTCGTCGTAAAAAGCGGCGATCTGCGCCAACGCCCGTTTAAGACCCATTTCCGGCAAAAGGGCGGAGTCGATGAAGATGGAAGAAACAATGACGTCGACATGCCCTTTTTTGAAGCTGTCCATATAGTCTTCTAAAAGAACATTGCTGCGCCCGCTGCGGTGTTTGGACTCGATATCAGGCAGAAGGTCCAGGTGGGTGTCGACAACGACGGCCTGCTCAAGAATTTCATTTGCTGTTTTCATACAAAACCTCCTAAAAAAATAAATAAAACCCAAAAAATAAAAAAGTTGAGTAAAGGGTATTGACAGGTGGGAGAAAAAGGGGTATACTAACAAAGCTGTCGCG
>CANEGK010000005.1 GCA_947427035.1 uncultured Clostridium sp. | reverse complement strand
CGCAGGCCTCGGCGCGGGTCAGGCTGTCTTTGGCGTGGAAGCACCCGGAATCGTCGCCCTTTGTCACGCCGGCGGCATAGGCGGCAAAGACGGCGTCGTAATAGCGGCCGTCCAGCTCGGAAAGATCGCGGATTTTGGACGCCTGCGAAGCGTAATCGCCCTGCGCTTCGGGCAGCAGGGCGCGCATCAGGATTTTGACGGCCAGCTGACGGGCAATCGGCTGATCGTATTTCTCGCCGGTCGGCGGCAGCTCGTCCCAGTCATACCAGCCGGCGTCGAGCGCGGCCTGAAGCTCCCGCGCCGCCCAGTGCGGCGACTGGCTGTTTGACCGGCCCTGAAGCCCGGCGCACCGGGCCACAACCGAGACAAACTCGGCGGCCGAGATAGCGGCCTCGGGGCGGAAGGTGCCGTCGGGGTAGCCGGTGAGACGCCCGGCATCCGTCATGGCGCGGACGGTGCTTTCATACCAGCTGCCCTGCGGGACGTCGGAGAAGGCCGCGGCCGCCGCGCCGGTGGGAAGCGGCAGTACAAAGGTCAGAACGCACAGAACGGATAAAATCAGGGAAAGAAATCGGTATCGCATAGGTTTTCCTCCGGATCGATGAATTTACAGAATAACGGCCTGCCGCCGCCAGCTGTCGCCGGCGCGTTCCTGCCGCCAGCAGGGCAGCGCGAACCGGTACAGGTCGTCGGCCAGAACCTCGCGGTCGAACAGGGCGCGGGCGGGTGCGGACAGCAATTTGATCTGCGCGGGGCGCGTGACGACGGGCAGGGCACTTTTTTCCGCCATGTCCCGCAGCAGCGCGCGGCCGGCCTGCGATATGCCGAGCACGCGGATGTAGGGCACGGGCTGGGCCTGGTCGGCGGCGGTGACGCCCAGATACGCGCACAGAAGCATCCGCCGCAGGCGGGACGCAGGGTAGCGTTTGGTTTTGGCCGTCTGCCACAGCTCGTCAAAGCCGCGGCTGTGGCGGATGGAGTCGTATAGCCGGTGCTCCAGCCCCTCGGACGCACCGGGCAGGGCGGCCAGCTCGCCGATGTCCATGCGCAGCAGGGCGGGCAGCAGGGCGCATTCCAGCCGCTCGGGCGACAAAAGCAGCCCGCCTTGTTGCGCTGCCTGTTGAAGCAGCTCAAAAGATGAGTCGGGCAGATAGGGCCGCGCCTTTTCCCATTCGCCGGCGCGCAGGCGGGCGCGCAGCCAGGTGGCCGAGGCAAAGCCGCCGGCCGGCGCGCCGTCGTGCCCGGCGCCGCCGCGCGGAAGGGCGAGGGGCTGCAGGGGGCTGTGCAGGCGGCGCAGCGCCTTTAAATACTCGATGGCGAGGATGTTGTTGGGCCGCTGCAAAAGGTTGGCTTCTCCGTGCAGAACGGCGTGCAGGGCGCGTTCGCGCGCGCGGGCGTAGGGGATGCCGCTTTCCAGGTGCTCGAGCGTGGCGTCGACGGTGCTCTTTTCGAGCGCGGCGTCGGCCAGCGGCCACAGGCGGGAAAGCTCGGCGTCCTCGGCCCCAAAGGCCAGGTCGGTGACGGCGCCCGAGGCGTCCAGAATGGAGACGGCGGCGTGGGCAAAGCCTTCGGCCGAGCTGAGCGCCCAGGGCAGCGGCAGTTCGAGCACCAGATCGGCCCCGCTGCGCAGGGCGCTTTCGGCGCGCAGGTGCTTGGGGGCGAGCGCCGCTTCGCCGCGCTGCACAAAGTTGCCCGACATGCAGCAGACGACGGCGCAGTCGGAACCCAGACGGGCGCGGATCGCGTCAAACTGCGCGCGGTGGCCGGTGTGAAACGGGTTGTATTCGCAGACAATGCCGCAGATTCTCATGGTTTACCCCCGGAAATCGTGAAAATATGGTTGTCTTTTGGCATGGAGTAGTGTAAAATATTGAATGGTCTTATTATACTGGAAAAACCGTTGACTTACAAATATTTTAAGGAGTGCAGGCAGAATGAACGTTTTGGTTATCAACGCGGGCAGCTCGTCGCTGAAATATCAGCTCATCGAGATGTCCACGGAGCAGGTGCTGGCAAAAGGCCTTTGCGAGCGCATCGGCATCGACGGCAAATACACGTATGAAGCGCACGGCGAAAAGATCAAGGGCGAAACCCCGATGAAGACTCATTCGGACGCCATCCGCTTCCTGACCTCGATGCTGGTCGACGAGAAGAACGGCGTCATCAAGAGCATGAAGGAAATCGACGCCGTCGGCCACCGCGTCGTTTCGGCCGGCGAAAAGTTTTCGGAGTCGGTGCTTCTGACCGCCGAGAGCAAGGCCGCCATTGAAGAGTGCATTCCCCTGGCCCCGCTGCACAACCCCGCCAACCTGACCGGCGTCGCCGCCTGCGAAGAGGTCATGCCCGGCGTGCCGCAGGTCGCCGTGTTTGACACCGCGTTCCACGCGAAAATGCCGCAGAAGGCCTTTATTTACGCCGTGCCTTACGAATATTATGAAAAATATGGCGTGCGCCGCTACGGCTTCCACGGCACATCGCACCGCTTTGTTTCGGAAAAGGCCGCCAAGATGCTGGGCAAACCGCTGTCCGAGCTGAAGATCATCACCTGCCACCTGGGCAACGGCTCGTCGGTCGCCGCGGTAGACGGCGGCGTCAGCGTCGACACCAGCATGGGCCTGACCCCGCTGGAGGGCCTGCCGATGGGCACCCGCTCGGGCTCCATCGACCCCGCCATTGTCGAGTTTATCGCCGGCAAAGAAAATATGGACGTCAAGGAAGTCCTCAACGTCCTCAACAAGAAATCGGGCGTTCTGGGCGTCTCCGGCGTGTCCTCCGACTTCCGCGATCTGGACGCCGCCGCGGCCGAGGGCAACAAGCGCGCCGAGCTGGCCATCGAGCTGTTCGTCTACAGCGTCAAGAAGTATATCGGCGCTTACGCCGCCGCGATGGGCGGGGTCGACGCCGTCGTCTTTACCGCCGGCGTGGGTGAAAACTCGGCCGACCTGCGCGCGCGCATGGTCGAGGGGCTGGAGTTCATGGGCATCGCCATCGACAAGGAAAAGAACAATTTCCGCGGCGAAATGCGCGACGTTTCCGCCCCGGGCGCGAAGGTCAAAACCCTGGTCATCCCCACCAACGAAGAGCTGGTCATCGCCATGGATACCATGGCCATTGTCAACGGCAAATAAAAAGCTCTTTTCAGCCGCCCTGCTTTTGCGGGGCGGCTTTTGGCTTTTTGGGGCGAAAACATGTATAATAAGGGCAAACCTGTACGCGGCGTTGTCAAATGTCCGCGTTTTGGCACAGGAGGAGGCCGCTTTTCATGCACATTGCCGACTTGCATATTCATTCGCGTTTTTCGCGCGCAACCAGCGGGGAATGCGACGCGCCGCACCTGGATTTGTGGGCGCGCAAAAAGGGCATCGACCTGATAGGAACGGGCGATTTTACGCACCCGGCCTGGCGCGCCGAGCTGGAGCAGCAGCTCATGCCGGCGGAAGAGGGGCTTTACGTCCTGCGGCCGGAGCTTCGGCTGCCGGGCGGCGCGCCGGGGGCGGCGCAGCCGCGTTTTGTCGTCACGGGCGAAATCAGCTCGATTTACAAGCGGGGTGGCCGCACGCGCAAGGTCCACAATCTCATTCTGCTGCCGGGGCTGGAGCAGGCGGAACTGCTGGCGCGTCGGCTGGAAGCCGTCGGCAACATCCGCTCGGACGGGCGGCCCATTCTGGGGCTGGACAGCCGCGACCTGCTGGAGATCACGCTGGAGTCCTGCCCAGACGCCATTTTTATCCCGGCGCACATCTGGACGCCGCACTTTTCCATGTTCGGCGCTTTTTCCGGCTTTGAAACGCTGGAGGAATGCTTTGGTGACCTGAGCGGGCATATCCACGCCGTAGAGACAGGGCTGTCGTCCGATCCGCCGATGAACTGGCGGGTGGCGCAGCTCGACGGGCTTCAGCTCGTTTCGCACTCGGACGCGCACTCGCCGGCCAAGCTGGGCCGCGAGGCCGATCTGCTTGTGTGCGAGCTGTCCTATCCATCCCTCAAGCGGGCGCTGGACACGGGAGAGGGCCTGGTCGGCACGGTGGAGTTTTTCCCGGAAGAGGGCAAATATCATCTGGACGGGCACCGCAACTGCGACGTCTGCCTCGAGCCGGGCGAGACGGCGCGGCTGGATGGGCGCTGCCCGGTGTGCGGGAAAAAGCTGACCGTCGGCGTGCAGAACCGGGTCGAGCAGATGGCCAGCCGGCCCGAGGGCTTCCGGCCGGCGTGGGCCAAAGCCTTTGAAAGCCTGGTCCCCCTGCCCGAAGTCATCGCGGCGTCGACGGGGGCGTCGCCGGCCGGCGTGCGCGTCTTGCGGCAGTATGAGGCCATGCTGCAAAAGCTGGGGCCGGAGTTTTCTATTCTGCGCGAGCGCCCGCTTGACGACATCGAGCGCGCCGCGGGCCCCTGTGTGGCCGAAGGCATCCGCCGTCTGCGCGCGGGGCAGGTGCGGCGCGTCCCCGGCTTTGACGGCCGTTACGGCACCATCGGCCTGCTGTCCCCGGATGAAATCGAGCGCCTGAGCGGGCAGTCCTCGCTGTTTGGCGAAGAGAATGCCGTCACAGCGCCCAAAAGGAAAACAAAAGCATCGACCATCCGCGCAAAAGCGCCCGCGCCCGCGCCGGACCAAGCGGCAGAAGCGCCCGCGGCGCTCAACGAGGAACAGCGGCAGGCCGCCGGTGCAGATTCCTCGGTCATCGCCGTCGTCGCCGGGCCGGGCGCGGGCAAGACCCGCACGCTGGTCGCGCGTGTCGAAGCGCTTTTGCGCCGCGGCGTGCGGCCGGCCGATATCACGGCGGTGACCTTTACCGATCAGGCGGCCGCTGAGCTGCGCCAGCGGCTGGAAAGCGCGCTGGGCGGCAAGCGCGCGCTGCGCGGCCTGACGGCCGGGACCTTCCATTCCATCTGCCTGCGCCTGCTGCCCGGCGTCCGCGTTGCGGGCGATGCCGAAGCGCTCGAGCTGGCCGGGCAGACGGCGCGCGAGCTGGGGCGCAAAGAGGCGCCGCGCCGGCTTTTACAGGCGGTATCGCAGGTCAAAAACGGCGTCGAGGGCGCGCTCGACGCGCTGGGCGCAGATTTTTTTGCGCGTTACAACGCCCGTCTGCGCGGCTCCGGCCTTTTGGATTTCGACGACCTGCTGGCCGAAGCCCTGCGTAGAAGTGCAGAGAATAAAACCTGCTTTGCCCACCTGCTGGTCGACGAGTTTCAGGATATCAACGACTTGCAGTACGAGCTTGTACGCACATGGAGTGCCGGCGGCCGGAGCCTCTTTGTCATCGGCGACCCGGATCAGTCCATTTACGGCTTCCGCGGCGCGAGCGGGTGCTGCTTTGACAGGCTGTGCGCCGACCGCCCCGACACCGGAATCATTCGCCTGCGCGACAATTACCGTTCGACGCCGCAGGTGCTGGCCTGTGCCGCCGCCGTCATGACGGCAGGGGACGGGCGGGAGCGCGCGATGACGCCCCACCGGCCGGACGGCGCGCCGGTGCGGCTGGTCACGGCGGCCGACCCTTTGTCCGAGGGCGTTTTTGTCGCCAAGGAGATCGCCCGCATGACGGGCGGCGTCGACATGCTGGACGCCCACCGTGCGCCGGCGCGCGAGCAGGCGCGGGCTTTTTCCGACATCGCCGTGCTGTGCCGCACCCACCGGCAGGCGGCGCTCATCGAACGCTGCCTGCGCCACGACGATATCCCGGCCGTCATTGTCGGGCGCGAGGATTTTTTGCAGGATCCCGCCGTGCGCGGCCTGCTCGGCTTTTTCCGCTGGCTGCTCGACGGCGGGGATCTGGCGTCGCTGCGCCTGTGCCTGCAAACGGTATGGGATTGCCCTGCCGACCTGATAGAGCGGGCGTGCAGCGCCTGCGGGCCGTGGGGGCAGACGCCGCCCGATCTGGAAGCGCTGCGCGCGCAGTGCGGCGCCTTCCCGCTTTTGCAGGCGTGGCTGGACGCAGCCGGACAATATGCGCCGCTGGTTCCGCGTGAAAAGCCGCACAAGCTGCTGGCCCGCTGGACGGACGGCGAGCCGCCGGCCGCCATGCAGAAGCTGGGGGATATGGCGGTTTTTTACCCCACGATGGGCGCGCTTTTACAGGCGGTCGACGCCGGCAGCGAAGCGGATCTGCGCCGCGCCGCGGGAAAGGGAGTGGCGTCGGGCGCAGTGCGGCTCATGACGCTGCACGGCGCCAAAGGGCTGGAGTTCCCCGCCGTCTTTGTCACCGGCGCCTGCCGCCGTTCCATTCCGCTGGAATCGGAAAACGGGCAGAGCGACAGGGAAGAAGAACGCCGGCTCTTTTACGTTGGTCTGACCCGCGCCAGGGAAGAGCTGATATTGACCTGTCCGGGCGAACTGACCGACTTTTTGCAGGGGCTCCCTCCCGGCACTGTGCAGACGGAAGAGGCGCCGGCCATCGCAGGACGCGGCCGCCCCGAGCAGCTGTCGCTGTTTTAAACAGGATATGCAGGTGAAAAACATGACAAAATTAACATCTATGGTCAATATCGGCAGGGAGATGGAGAAAAAGCTCCTGTTTGTCGGCATAGACTCCCCCGAAAAGCTGGAAGAAGTGGGCGCCAGGCAGGCTTTTTTGCAGCTCAAAGCGGCCTATCCGCATGTTTGCCTTGTACACCTGTACGCTTTGGAGGGCGCAATTCAAAAGATTGACTTCAACCGGCTTTCACCGGAGAAGAAAAAAGAGCTCAAGGCGTTCAGCGATTCCTTCAAAAAATGACGCAGCGGGATACAAAAAACCAAAACAACCGGGCAGCCGTCCATGCAGACAGGACGGCTGCCCGGTTTCACATCACCGCGTGGAGGCCGGGAAGAGCGGCGGCGCGTTATTTTGCAAAGTAATCCAGCAGGCCGATAAAGGCGCGGATGCCCGTCTCCATCAGCTTTTCGTCAAAATCAAAACGGTTGTTGTGCAGCGACGGCACATCGCCCAGACCCAAAAAGGCGAAAACGCCGGGCACATGCTGCTGATACACGGAAAAATCTTCGCCGATGACGGTCTTTTCCGTCCCGACCAACTCGACGCCCGCCTGCTCCATCGCTTTTTTATACTCTTCATACAGCGCGGGGTCGTTGACGACCGGCGGGTAGGCGCGGCTGATAAAAACCTCGGTCGTCGTGCCGTAGCGCGCGTCGACGGCCGCCGCCGTCTCACGGATTTTTTTGCCCAGCATGTCAAACACGCCGACGTCAAAGGCGCGGACGCTGCCGCGGGCGCGCGCCGTTTCACAGACGATATTGCTGGCGTCCCCGGCATTGATCGTGCCGACATGCAGCAGATATTCGGTGCCGGGCGCGATGTCCTCGCGCTTGAAGCGGCTGAGTTCGGCGATGATGTCGGCCAGCGCGGCCAGCGCGTCAATGCCGAGATCGGGCCGCGCGCAGTGGGCGCTCTTGCCGTGTACCGTCAGCCCCAGCTCGGCGGCCTGCGCCATCAAAGGCCCCGGACGGGAAGCCAGCGCGCCCGCTTTGGCTTTGGGCCAGACGTGCAGGCCAAAGACCTTTTTGACGTTGAAGCGTGTCAAAACGCCCTCTTCACAAATGGGCCTGGCGCCCCCCATCGCCTCTTCCGACGGCTGGAAGATGAGCAGGACGTTTTTTCGGTACTTGCCCTTGTTTTCATGCAGATAGTCGGCCAGGGCCAGCAGCATGGCCATATGCGCGTCATGCCCGCAGGCGTGCATACAGCCGTTTTTTGAAGCAAACGGCAGCCCTGTTTCCTCGGCGATGGGCAGCGCGTCGATGTCGGCGCGGAATGCAATGGCCTCGTCGCCGCCGTTGTCAAAAAAGGCGATGCTGCCCGTACTGGCCACCCGCTCGGTCAGGCAGTTCAGGCGCGACAGCTTGTCGGCGATGTACTGGCCGGTCTTTTCCTCTTTGCGGGCTGTTTCCGGCATGGTGTGGAGCTCGCGTCGATAACATACATAATTTTCCATCCCAAAGGGCCTCCCAATCATTTTTCATAAAGAATCCACTCAAATTATACTCTTTTCACGGCATATTGCAAGATTTTCCGGCGTTTTGCAATCCGGCTGTTTACAAGCGCCGTTTTGCGTGGTATGATGGGGAACATTGATAGAGGCGCGGAGACGATGAGTACCCACTGGAGCCGGCAGGCTGCGAAGGTGGCGAAAGGCACATCCGCCGAACTGTCTGCGCAGGCGTGCGCAGGCGGTGGGTCTGCGGTCAACAGCCGCAGGACTGTCTGCAATCTGTTTGCAGTTGTGCTATCTTACTCTGCGCATTTTTCAGCCGGTAAGAGCATCTCTGCTGCTCTTCCGGCTTTTTTTGCGGCCGGGAGCTTGCACACACATTCATTCCCGGGAGGCGGAAAACATGAGAATCGTTCACAAATATGGCGGAAGCTCGGTGGCCACTGCCGAGCAGATCCAGGCCATCGCGCGGCGAATTGCCGGGCTGCGCGCACAGGGGCACGAGCTGGTCGTCGTTTGCAGCGCAATGGGCAAAACAACAAACGGCCTGCTCTCTATGGCCGGGCAAATTTCTTCTTCACCCAGCCGGCGGGAGCTGGACGCGCTTTTGTCCACCGGCGAAATCCAGACGGTGACGCTGATGGCGATGGCTCTGCAGAGCCTCGGCTGCGACGCCGTTTCCATGACCGGCTTTCAGTCGGGCTTTATCACCGACGACGCGCATTCGCGCGCCTTTATCAAAGAAGTCCGCACCGACCGCATCGAACGCTGCCTGCAAGAGGGAAAGGTCGTTGTGGCCGCCGGCTTTCAGGGCATTACCGAGGGCGGCGACATCACCACGCTGGGCCGCGGCGGATCGGACACGACGGCCGTTGCGCTGGCCGCGGCGCTGGGCTGCGCGTGCGATATCTACACCGATGTCGACGCCGTCTATACCGTCGACCCGCGCCTGTACCCGGGCGCCCGGCCCTTGAAGCGCATCTCGTATGAAGAAATGATGGAAATGTCCGTTTGCGGCGCCGGCGTTCTGGAAACGCGCTGCGTCGAGCTCGCAAAAAAATACGGCGTCGAGCTGTACCTGGGCCGCACTCTTGAAACCGAAAGAAAGGGAACCACCGTTATGTCACAGGAAAAAATCATGTTTGAAGATATGCCTATCACCGGCATCAGCATCAAGGACGGCTGCACCATTGTCTCCTTTCCGCCCATGGAATACGCATCAAACAGCGTGGCCTCGGCCTTTGACCTGATTGCGCAAAGCCGCATCAACCTGGATATCATCAATCAAAACGTCATCGGCGGCAAAATCGCTTTTTCCTTCAGCTGCCCCGACGCGCAGGCCGCCGAGCTGCGCGCCGCTCTGCAAAGCAGTGAAACGCTGGGCGCGCTCGAACCTGACATCCGCAGCGGCTATACGCAAATCAGCGTGGTCGGCGTCGGCATGGCGACGCACACCGGCGTGGCCGCCCGGGTTTTTGGCGTTTTGGCCGACGCCGGCATACCCTATTACCAGATAACGACGTCGGAAATCTCGATTTCGTTCACCATTGACCCGGAAAACAAGGGCAAAGCGGTCGCCGCCCTTGCCCGCGCGTTTGATTTGTAAGGAGGAATACACCATGCAAAAGCCCGTCCGAACCTTCAGCGGCTCTCTGGTCGCTCTCGTCACCCCCTTTGCTTCCCACGGCGGGGTTGACTTCGACATGCTCGACCGCCTGGTCGACTTTCACCTCGCAAACGGGACCGACGGCATTGTCGCCCTCGGCACAACGGCCGAGACTCCCACGCTGAACGACGGGGAAAAAGAAGCCGTCGCCCGCCGCGTCATCGACCGTGCCGGCGGCCGCATTCCCGTCATTGTCGGCGCCGGCTCCAACAATACGCAGCACGCCGCCGAGCTGGCCCGGCAGTATGAAGCGCTGGGCGCCGACGGGCTGCTCGTCGTCACGCCCTATTACAACAAGGCCAACAAAAGCGGGATGCGCGCCCACTTCGAAACGGTGGCGGCGGCCACATCCCTGCCCGTCATCCTGTACAACGTCCCCGGCCGCACCGGCTGCTCCATTTCCATCGACGTGCTGGCCGAGCTTGCCCGCGTCCCCAACATCGTCGGCATCAAAGAGGCCAGCGGCGACATTTCCTATGCCGCGCAGTGCGCCCGGCTGGTCGGCGACGGCTTCTGCCTCCTTTCGGGCAATGACGACAGCGTCGTCCCCCTTCTTTCGCTGGGCGGATCGGGCGTTATTTCGGTGCTGGCCAACGTCGCGCCCCGGCAGACGCATGACATGGTCGCATCCTTCTTGGCGGGCGATGCGCGCCGCGCCCGCGAGCTTCAGCTTTCACTGCTGCCGCTGATAAACGCCCTTTTTATTGAAACCAACCCTGTTCCCGTCAAAAAAGCCATGGAGCTGATCGGCTTTGACTGCGGCCCGTGCCGTCTGCCCCTGGGCCCCATGGACGCCGGAAATATCGAAACGCTGCGCAGGCAGCTGGCGGTGCTGGCATAAAATGTACGCACATAAGGGGGGAATAAGGAGGAGCAGGGGGATAAGGGGGAGGCAGGCTCCCCCTTATCGCTCGCGCAGCTCGCTGACCCCCACCCGGGCTGCCGCCCGGTTCCGCCGCCGCGCTGCGGCGCTTGGGGCGGGCAGAGGAGCCATCGTCGGAATGAATCCTGCCGATGGCGGATAAAGGGGAGCAGGCTCCCCCTTATCGCTCGCGCAGCTCGCTGACCCCCACCCGGGCCCTTATCTTTTATTACACCAGTAAAGGAAGTAAACTATGAAAAAACGCGTTGCGCTGGTCGGCAGCGGCGTCATGGGCCAAAACACCGCCCGATTGCTGGAAGATAATCCTGATCTGAAGCTGGTCGGCATGGTCGATCCGCTGGCCGCTTCGCCCTGTCTGCCCGCGCTCGGTGCGCTGGCCGAAGAGCCTGACGTCATCGTCGACTTTTCCCATCCGGCCAATCTGCCCATGCTGGCGCAGTACATCGAAGCGCACGGCACGCCCGCCGTGCTGTGCACCACCGGTTATTCCCCCCGCGAAGAGCAGCAGCTGGCCGGACTGGCTGCCTTCGCCGCCATTGTGCGCTCGCGCAACATGTCGCTCGGCGTCTGCGTCATGGAGCGGGTTTTGCGCGCCATCGCGCCTGTTTTGGCCGGTTTTGACGTGGAAATCATCGAAAAGCATCACAACCGGAAAATCGACGCCCCTTCGGGCACGGCGCTTGCACTGGCACAGGCCGTTGAAAGCGGCGGCGATTTTGTCGAAGTGCATGGGCGCGACGGCGTCGCGCCGCGCAAAAAGGGGGAAATCGGCATTCACGCCGTGCGCGGCGGCACCATTGTCGGCGAACACGAGGTGCTTTTCGCCGGCGAGGACGAGGTTTTAAGCATCCGGCACACCGCGCAGTCCCGACGGCTGTTTGCCGCCGGCGCTTTGCGCGCTGCGCTCTTTGCCGCTTCGGCTCCCCGCGGGCTTTACACCATGGATGACGTTTTGTTTGGAGGAAAAAGCATATGAATGCACAGGAAATCATCGAAACTATCCGCGCGGCCGACAAAAAGACGCCGGTGCGCGTGACGCTGAGCGAGAAAACGCCCGTCGATTTCCCCGGCTGCACGGTATTCGGCAGCGGCAGCCTTAAAATCGTCTGCGGCGAATGGCGCGATATCGAGCCGGTTTTGGCGGCGCGCGCCGGCGACATCGAACAGCTGGTGATCGACAGCGACCGCCGCAACAGCGCCATTCCCCTGCTGGACATCAAAGGGCTCAACGCCCGCATTGAGCCGGGCTGCACCATTCGGGATCAGGTGGAAATCGGCGACAACGCCGTCATCATGATGGGGGCCGTCATCAACATCGGCGCCGTTGTCGGCACCGGCACCATGATCGACATGGGGGTTGTACTGGGCGGCCGCGCCACGGTCGGGAAAAACTGCCACATCGGCGCCGGCGCCGTTCTGGCCGGCGTTGTTGA
Organism: uncultured Clostridium sp.; assembly: GCA_947427035.1. Taxonomy (GTDB): domain Bacteria; phylum Bacillota; class Clostridia; order Oscillospirales; family Butyricicoccaceae; genus Ventrousia. Next base: position 60,047 of record CANEGK010000005.1, on the reverse strand, counting down.
ACCGGCCAGCGCCGTACCTGTCGTCATTGAAGACGATGTTGTCATCGGGGCCAACGCCGTCGTGCTCGAAGGCTGCCGCGTCGGGGCCGGGGCCGTTGTCGCCGCCGGGGCCGTCGTCGTCAGCGACGTCCCGCCCGGCGTCGTGGTAGCCGGCGTGCCGGCGCGCATTATCAAGCAGAAGGACGAACGGACCATGCAGAAGACGGAAATCGTCGACGCTCTGCGCGCGCTGTGAGGGATTTGCAGGCGGCGGCCCCAAGCCGCCGCTTTTTATTTTTCGGGAACCTTTTCTGTTTTTCGCCGTCTAATACCACCGATACTCTATTATCCGTTAGAGGAGGAACAACAACATGAACCGTATTTTCCGCAGGCTGGCGGCTTCGGCGCTCGTTTTGTGCCTGTTCGCCGGCTTTATCCCGTCCGCCGCCGCTTATGACGCGGCTACAGCCGAGCAAAAGGCCGATGCGCTCAAAGCCATGTCGCTGCTGCGCGGCTCGGACAATGGGTACGAGCTGAACCGCGCCCCCACCCGTATGGAAGCCATCATCATGCTCATCCGCCTGCTGGGCGAGGAAACGACCGCCCTGTACGGCGAAGAGTACACGCACCCCTTTACCGACGCCCCCGGCTGGGAGGATGCAACCAAGTACCTGGCCTATGCCTATTCAACCGGCCTGACCACCGGCGCCGACGCCACCCATTTCGATCCCGAATCCCCTGCCAGCGCACAGATGTTTTCCACCTTTGTGCTGCGTGCCCTCGGCTATCGGGACGGTGAGCAGGGCTCGGTCTGGGACAATTGGCAGCAGCTGCTGCATGACGCCATGACGCTGCCCGGGGATGTCGATCTGACAAACTTTCTGCGCGGCGACATGGTTTCGCTCTGTTACGCAGCGCTGGACGCCAAAGTACAGGGCAGCGATATGACTCTGGCGCAGAAAATGGTCAGTGAAATGCGCTTGAGCGAGCTTTCGCTTCGCGTCGCCCGGGTTCTGACCGGTGAAACGGTGACCGCTGACAGCGAACTGCCCATGATCATGGCGTGGCTTTATGCCAAAGTGGGCGGGCAGATTGAAACCAGCCGTCTGCTGGAAGCGGACATCACCGATGAAAATATTCAGTATTACCTTGGGACCGACTCGGTGAAGATTGCCGAGGGCCTGGCCGCCGAGCCCATGATGATGACAATGGCGCATTCCGTCTGCCTGCTCCGCCTGCCTGAAGGGGCTGACGTCGAGGCCGCCAAAAAGGCCATTCGCGAAAACGTCAACCCCCGCAAGTGGATCTGTGTCGGCGTCGACGAGGGCAACGTTTTTGTCGAAAGCATCGGCAACCTGGTTCTGCTCGCCATGGATAATGAATACGGCAACGCGCTGGCCAACGCCTTCCGCTCGCTCGATTCCACACTGCCCGTGCCCGACGCCAACGGCATGATGAAGGTCGGCGATACATACGTCGAAAATCCGGCCGAGCTCGACAGCGCGTCCATCGCGCTTTTTACGGAAAAGATGACGGCGCTGGCCGAGGCCAACTTCCCCGAAAATGACGTCTACCTCTCCATCATCCCCGACAAAAGCTACTATGCCCGCGCGCAGGTTGCCCGGTACCTGAGCCACGATGCCATGATGAGCGCAGTGCGCAATCAGCTGTTTGACTGGAACCTCATCGACATCGCAGACGAGCTGGCGCTTGATGATTTTTACCTGACGGACCCGCACTGGAAGCAGGAAGAGCTTTTGGGGGTAGTCAACGCGCTGGGCGAAAAAATGGGCTTCAGCATTGACGCCTCGGCCTTTTCACCGCAGCGTCGCGAAAACGGCTTTACCGGCTCTTACGGCCGCCTGGTCGACGGCATAAAGCCCGAGACCATCACCTGGCTGACCAGCCCGTATACCGAAGCGGCCAGCGTTTCCAACATGCAGACCCCCGCGGGTACCATGGTTTACAACACCGCCCTGCTCGAAGGCAGTTCGGCCTACGACGTCTTCCTGTCTGGCCTCAGCCCGCTGACCGTCATCAACTGCCCCAGCGCCAAGCGGGAACGGCATCTGGTGCTCTTTTCCGATTCCTACGGCAGCAGCCTGGCGCCCCTGCTGCTCGAGCAGTATTCTAAGATTACGGTTGTCGATCTGCGGTATCTGCCCAGCAAGCTGCTGTCCCAGCATGTCGACTTCACCGATGCCGATATCCTACTGCTGTACAGCGCCGCCATTGTCAACAACAGCAATCTTTTGAAGTAAAATACCTGCAAAGCCCTCTGTTTTGGCAAAACAGAGGGCTTTTTTACGTCTATTTTCTCTTTTTATACAGAATGATTTCCGCATCCGAGCCGCCTTCGCCGTATTCGCAGACCAGCAGCCGGTTTTCGTCGGCGGCCAGGCCGTAACAGCGGTCGCTGCCCTTTTTGCAAACCTGATTCCCCAGATAAATCCTGCCGTCTTCCAGCAGCTTGACCGTTTGCCCGCCCGGCAGCGCGTATTCCAGGTTGATGAACGAGCCTCTGAGCGCGTTGAGCCCGGTGACCTGCGCCATATCTTCGATGCCGAGCGCGTTAAATTCTGCGATAAGCTGTTCTTTGAGCCTGCAAGGCAGGGCGGCGCACCCGCCGCAATCCTCATACCCGCTGCGCCGGCAGCAGGCCGCCAGCACGCATTCGCCGCCGAAGGGACGGCCGTTTGTCCGGGCGCACCCGCCGCATTCGTGCTGCATACTGCACGCTGTGCAGTCCACACCGCAGATTGTATCCATTGGTTTACTCATCCTCCTTTTAAAATATCAGCGTTTGGGAAAGCATAGCATATGTGTTCTGCCGCCGCAGGGCAGGGCGGCGCAGCGGCTTGACATAGGCATTTGAATAAACTATAATAAAAGAAAATTTTATTTTGATAATCAATAACAAAGGGGGAGCGTTATGCATAAGGTAGCACTGTACGGCAATCCGCATTGAGGGGGCTGCGGCCCGGTCAAAGAGGTTCTTTGCCAGAATCAGGTCAAGTTTGTTTATATCGACATCACTTCGGGCATTACGCCCCTGCGCGCGTTTATGAAAATCCGCGATACGTCGCAGGCCCATGCGCCCGTGCGTGAAAAGCACACCATCGGCGTGCCCACGCTCGTCATTGACGACGAAGTCTACCTGCCTACGCCCGAGCTGGCGCAGGAGCTGATTGAAAAATACGCGCTGCAAAACACGGCGGATTAAGGCCGACCGAAAGCGGAGGGTCAAAAAGCGCCCCGGGACATGCGTCTCGGGGCATTTTTTGGCAAGCATGCGTGTAAGCCGGGTTCTGTTAAAAAACAGCCATCTGTCTGGGTCGCGCGTCGCCGCGCGCCTCAAGCCACCCTTTTGGGGGGCGGGCCGAGCAAGCCCTGCGCAAAGCGCAGCCCCCGCTTGATGTTGCTTCGGATAGAGTTTACAGGAGCCCATTGTTGCCAATGGGTTCAGTGAGCTCTTACCTCGCTTTTCCACCCTTACCTCCGGCAATTGCCGGGGGCGGTATATCTCTGTTGCACTTGTCCTGAAGTCGCCTTCGGCGGACGTTATCCGCTATCCTGCTCTGTGAAGCCCGGACTTTCCTCCCGCGCAGCCTTACGCCGGCGCAGGCGGCTGTTCGGCATACTTGCCTTGTCCATTATACGCGCCGGGAAGCAGAAGTGTCAACCAAAAGCCTGTTTTTCGCCGGAAAAACCTTTGACATGAGCTGAAATTGAGATACAATAGAAAAGATAGGATTTGACGGCAGACAGGGGCCGGATGGCCCGGGAGGTATGGTATGACAGCTTTTGAAGAGGCTTTGCGCGCCCTGCGCGGCAAAAAGGTCGCGGTGCTGGGCATCGGCGTGTCCAACACGCCGCTTTTGCGGCTGCTGGTGTCGGCCGGCGCGGTTGTCACGGCCTGTGATAAAAAGAGTGAAGAGGAATTGGGTGCGCGCGCGGCCGAACTGCGCGCACTGGGCGTCGGTCTGTATACAGGGCCTGATTACCTGGACGGCGTCGAGCTGTCGGGCGCCGAAGTGGTATTCCGTACCCCGGGAATGCGCCCCGACCTGCCGGCGCTGGAGCGCGCGCGGCTGCGCGGGGCCCGGGTGACGAGCGAGATGGAGGTCTTTTTCTCCGTCTGCCCGTGCCCCATCATCGCCGTCACCGGTTCGGACGGCAAAACGACGACGACGACGCTCATCGCCGAAATGCTGCGCGGGGCCGGGCGGACCGTCTGGCTGGGCGGCAATATCGGCACGCCGCTGCTCGACAAAACGGGCGAAATGTCGCCCGGGGATATCTGTGTGCTCGAGCTCTCTTCCTTTCAGCTGATGAGTATGCGGCAGAGCCCGCACATCGCCGTCGTCACCAATCTGGCCCCCAACCATCTTGACGTACACCGCGATATGGAGGAGTACATTGACGCCAAGCGCCGCATCTTCCGTTTTCAAAGCCCGGAGGATGTGCTCGTTTTAAACCTGGACAACGACATCACCCGTTCGTTTGCCGCCGAAAGCGGGGCAGAAGTGCGCTTTTTTTCCCGGCTTGACCGGCCGGTTCACGGCGTGTGGCTGGAAAACGGCCGCATCGTGTACGACGGCGGGGAACTGATGCGCAAAGAGGACATCCGCATTCCCGGCGAGCATAACGTGGAAAATTACATGGCGGCCTGCGCCGCAGTCGCGGGGCTGGCGCCGCCCGCCGTCATGCAGAAGGTCGCGCGCGAGTTTGCGGGCGTCGAGCACAGGCTGGAACTAGTGCGTGCAATCGGCGGCGCGGCGTGGTATAATGATTCCATCGCATCCAGCCCAACCCGCGCCATCGCGGGGCTCAGGTGCTTTGGCGGCCCGATTGTCCTCATCGCGGGCGGCTACGACAAGCATATTCCTTTTGACGAGCTGGGGCGCGAGATCTGCGCGCGCGTTGACACCCTTCTGCTGTGCGGCGCGACGGCCGATAAAATCGAAGCGGCCGTTCGGGCGGCCGCAGGGGAGAGAAAGCCCCGCATTTTCCGGCTGGAAAACCTGGAGGATACCGTGCAGAAGGCGTATGCGCTGGCCAAACCGGGCGACACGGTGCTCTTTTCACCTGCGTGCGCGTCCTTTGATCAGTTCCCCAACTTCATGAAGCGCGGCGAACGCTTTAAAGAACTGGTGCGCGCGCTGCCCGGCGGAGAAGAAAAACGATAAGAAAGGGCGTTTGCCCTGCTTATAAAGAGAATCAAGTAAGATAGAGAGGTGTTGTCATTGGAACTTCGGGACAAACTGAAAAAGCTCGTCAATGCATACGGCGTTTCCGGCAATGAGTATGAAGTGAGCGCCATTGCGGCCGAGCTGCTGCGCCCGTATGTCGACGAGGTTGACGTCGACGGTTTCGGCAATGTCACCGGCATCCGCCGCTGCGGCATTCCCGGCGCGAAAAAGGTGATGCTGGACGCGCATATTGACCAGATCGGCTTCTTTGTGACAGAGGTGACCGACGAGGGCTTCCTGCGCTTTATGGGAATGGGCGTCGACCAGCGGATGCTGCTGGGCAGCGAGCTGACGGTGCTGACCCAAACGGGCAAGCGTCTGCCGGGCATCGTCGCCGCCATGCCGCCGCACCTGCAAAACCCCGGCGACAACAAAAAATCGGTGCCCATTGACAAAATGGTCGTCGATTTGGGCATGACGGGCGAGCAGGCCAAAAAAGAGGTCCGCGTCGGCGACTACATGGCCTTTGCCAACGACGCCATGGATTTGCTGGGCGACGTTGTCTGCGGCAAAGCGATGGACGACCGCGCCTGCTTTGTCTGCATTCTGCACGCGCTCGAGCTGCTGAAGGACAAGCCGCTGGCCGTCGATCTCATCATCACCGGCACGACCAAGGAAGAGATGGGCGGCCACGGCGCGCAGACCCGCGCCTGGTACGAAAAGCCCGATCTCGCCATCGCCATTGACGTCTGCCACGCAAAAACGCCGGACGCCGGCCCGGGCGACAGCGTTCACGAGTTTGGCGGCGGCGCCGTCGTCACCGTGGGCATCAACTCTAACCCGCATTATGCGCGGCGCATGATGGAAGTCGCGCGCGCCAAGCGCATCCCCTACCAGGTGGACGCCGCGCCCGCGCACACCGGCACCAACGCCTGGATCATTCAGATCGTTGCCGAGGGAGTGACGACGCTGGTCGTCTCGCTGCCGCTCAAATACATGCACTCGCCGGTTGAAATGCTGCGCATGAGCGATGTGAAAAATGTCGGCGCGCTGCTGGCCGCCTTTGTCGAAGATTTGAAGGAGGGGCAGTTATGAAAGAGCTTTTGAAGGAGCTGTGTACGCTCGACGGCGTGGCGGGCTATGAAGAAGAGGTCCGCAAGGCCATCGAAAAGAGAATCGCCCCCCATGTCAGCGAAATGACGGTCGACCCGCTGGGCAATCTCATTGTCTTCAAGCAGGGCGCCAAAAAGCGCGAGCGTCCCGTTTTGCTGTGCGCGCACATGGATGAAGTCGGCTTTCTGGTCCGCGGCATCACCGACGACGGCATGATCCGCCTGGCGGCGGCCGGCGGCATCGATCCGCGCGTTTTGATCGGCCGGCGGATGAAGGTCGGCCCGCAGAAGGTGCCGGGCGTCATCTCGCTCAAGGCCATTCACCTGACAACGCCGGAGGAGCGCAAAACCGCCCCCGGGCTGCATCAGCTTTACATCGATATCGGCGCGCAGAGCAAGGCCGAAGTGGAAAAGCTGGTACAAATCGGCGACCCCGCCTTTTTTGACAGCGCTTTTTACGAGATGGGCGACCGCTGCGTCAAGGGAAAAGCCATCGACGACCGTGTGGGCTGCGCCGTGCTCATCAAGCTGATCGAAAGCGATTTGCCCTATGACACGCACTTTGTCTTTTCAGTGGGCGAAGAGGTCGGCCGCGGCAGCATCGTCGCTGCGCAGCGCCTCAACGCCGCCGCCTGCTGCATCGTCGAAGGAACGACGGCGGCCGACATGCCCGATGTGCCCAAGCACTGCCGCTCGACCAGCCAGCGCGAGGGCGCCGTTGTCTCCATCATGGACAAGGGCACCGTTTATAACCGCGAGCTGTACCGCCGCATCACGGCCGAAGCCGACCGGCAGGGCGTGCGCTGGCAGTACCGCAAAAGCGCCAACGGCGGCACCGACGCCGGCAGCATCCACAAGGCCAACGCCGGCTGCCTGGCCTTCGGCCTGGCGGCGCCGACCCGCTACATTCACTGCGCCTGCAACATGGTCCACCTGCCCGACGTGGAAGAAGTCGAAAAAATGGCGCGTATTTTTATTCAGGAAACGGGGGAGAATCATGATTAATATCGTCGAAACACAGAAAAAACTGGTCGCCGCGGCCCTGCCGTCCGGCTTTGAAAAGAACGTGGGCGAGGTTCTCGCCGAACTGGCCCGCCCCTTTGTCGACGAGGTTTACACCGACGCGCTGGGCAACGTCATCTGCCACAAAAAGGGCGAGGGCAAGCGCCTGATGATGCCGGCGCATATGGACACCATCGGCTTTATGGCCACCTATATCGAAGAGGGCGGCTTTATCCGCTTCGAGGGCATCGGCGGCCATATGCCCGCCACGCTGGTCGGCGTGCCCGTGCGCTTTGAAAGCGGCGTCAACGGCTGCATCCGTCTGGAAAAGCAGAGCGATAACCTGAGCAAAGCGATTACTGCCATCAAAATCAGCGATTTGTACATTGATATCGGCGCAAAGGATCAGGCAGAGGCCGAAAAGCTGGTCAAAATCGGCGACGTCGCCGTCTTCAACTCCCCGACCGTCGAGCTGGCGGGCGGCAACGTCATGACCCCGTATGCCGACGATCTCATCAGCTGCGTCGTTTTGCTGCTGGCCATGGAAAACCTCAAAGACAAAAAGAGCAAAAATGATTTGTACTTTGTCTTTTCCACGCAGGAAGAGGTCGGTCTGCGCGGCGCGATGACGGCGGCTTACCACATCGACCCGTACATGGGCATTGCCGTCGATGTGTGCTCGACGGGCGATACGCCGTCGACCACCGTGAAAATGGCCGTCAAGGTGGGCGAGGGGCCGACCATCAAGATCAAGGACGGCTCGCTCATCTGCAACCCGCAGGCTGTCAAGCACATGCGTGCGGCGGCTGACGAAATCGGCGTCAAATACCAGGACGAAATCCTGCTGGCCGGCGGCACCGACAGCGGCGCCATGCAGCGCACCCGCGGCGGCGTGTACTCCGGCTGCATCAGCATTCCCACCCGCCACATCCACTCCCCCTGTGAAATTATCAATAAAAAAGACGTGGAAGAGGCAGCCCGCCTGCTGGCGCAGTGCGCGCTCAGCGAGCTGTAAAAGACAGGTTCCGTTTGAACAAATACCGGCTTTTCCGGCGGTGCTGTGCCGCCGGAAAAGCTTTTTTAAGGAGTTTTTGCCATGCAGGATTTTTGCTTTTCCCCCGAGCTGCGGGCGCTGGCCGACAAGGCCGAGCAAAAGGCGCGGCAGCGCTTTGACGCCATCGACGCCGTTTCGCAGCAGTGTACGGCGCGCGTCCTGGCCGCCTTTGCCAAACATCGCGTGGCCGACGGCTGCTTTGCCGGCACGACGGGTTACGGTTACGACGACGTCGGACGCGACCGGCTGGAAGAGATTTACGCCGATGTGTTCGGCTGTGAAAAAGCGCTGGTGCGACACAGCTTTGTCAACGGGACGCACGCCATCGCGTGCGGCATGTTCGCCGCCGTCAAAACGGGGGATACGCTGCTTTCGGCGACCGGCAGCGTATACGACACGCTGCGCACCGTTGCCGGCGCGCGCGGCGCGCTGGGCGGCACCTTTGCCGACTATGGCATCGGCTACCGGGAGGTGCCGCTTTCAGGCGGCGCGCCCGACCTGCCTGCCATTCGCGAAGCGGCGCAGAAGAGCGGCGTAAAGGCTGTGTTTGTCCAGCGCTCGCGCGGGTACGGCGACCGCAAAAGCCTGACGAGCGCCGAGATCGGCGAAATCTGCGCTTTGGTCAAATCGGTCAACCCGCGGGCAGCCGTCATCGTCGACAACTGCTATGGCGAGTTTTGCGAGACGAGCGAGCCGACGCACTGCGGCGCTGACCTGATCTGCGGCTCGCTCATCAAAAACCCGGGCGGCGGATTGGCGCTTTCGGGCGGATATGTCGCGGGGCGCGCCGACCTGGTGGAAAAGGCGGCGTATCGCCTGACAGTGCCGGGCATCGGCGGGGAATGCGGCGCCACCTTCGGGCTCAACCGTTCGATGTACCAGGGCTTTTTCATGGCGCCGCACACGGTGGCTCAGTCGCTCAAAACAGCGGTGTTCTGCGCCGCGCTGCTCGAAGAGCTGGGCTGCGACGTATCCCCGCGCTGGGATGAGGAGCGCTGCGACATCATCCAGACCATCCGTTTCGGCGCGCCCGAGCCGCTGCTGGCCTTTTGCCGCGGCATTCAGGCCGGCGCGCCGGTCGACGCGTATGTGACGCCCGAGCCGTGGGACATGCCGGGCTATGACTGCCCGGTCGTCATGGCGGCGGGCGCTTTTGTACAGGGCGCGTCCATCGAGCTGTCATGCGACGCGCCCATGCGCCCGCCTTACATCGCCTATCTTCAGGGCGGCCTGACCTATGAAGCGGGCAAGCTGGGCATTTTGACGGCGGCGCAGGGAATGCTGCAACAGCGATAAACAAAAAACAACGAATTACAAAAATGCAATTCGCTGTTTTTGCCAGGGATAAAGAGGCCGGAAGCTGAAAAAAATAAGTGCGGGAACACCATTATTTCAGTTACGGAGGGATCCCTGATGAAGAAAAAGACAACCCTGTGTCTGGCGCTGTCTGTTGTGTTGCTGCTGCTGTTTGCGGGCGGCTGCAATCGAACGGACGACAAAGAGCCGAATACAGGCGGAAATGGCACGCCGGGCAACAACCAGCCGGGGAACAGCGACAACAACACACCGGGCGACACAAACACGCCCGGCGGCAGCGGTTCGACGGCGGAAGACCACATGGGCACGCTGCGCGGCCTGATTGGCAAGGCGGACGACGAACTGGTCAAAGCGTTTGGCGAGGGCGAGGCCGTCGTTGAAAATGCAATCACGACCGGCCGGCGCTACACCATGAAAATTTTCGGCGAGGAAATGCCGGTTCATGTCGCGCTGGACGAACAGGGCAATATTGTTTCGGCGGACGCCGAGTTGCCCGATGTCGATGAAGAGCGCTGGAACAAAGCGCTGACCGACGAGTTTGGCGAGCCCAAGACGCCGGAAGGTGCAGACACGGCGGACAACCGACCCCAGTGGATCAAGGACGGCACCGTCTACGCCATTGAAAAGGCCAACGACAAGCTGGCCCTGCGCATTATGGGCGAAAAAAAGGCGGGTTAACCCGCAAAAAGGCGGCGAAAGCCGTCTTTTTTTCTGCCCTGCCCTTGCTCCCCTGCCGCCGGACGTGTTACAATAATGGCGTCTTTGACAGGAGGGGAAAGGGCATGAGCCTTGTCTATGAGTTTGGAATTATTCTGGCCGTCTGCCTGGCGGGCGAACTGCTGCACTGGCTGCTGCCGCTGCCGGTGCCGGCCAGTATTTACGCGCTGTGCCTGCTGCTTGTGCTGCTGCTGACCGGCATTGTAAAGGAAAAAAACATCGCGCGGGCCGCCGGATTTTTGCTCAATATCATGACCATGCTGTTTATTCCGGCGGCGGTGGGACTGATTTCGGTATGGGCCGACGCGCGGCGGATGCTGGCGCCGCTTGCCGTCGCCATTGTCCCGATCACCGTGGTCGTCATGGCCGCAACGGGCGTCAGCGTGCAGAAGATCAGAAAACGCCGGGGGAGAGACGGGGAATGAAAGAGATGCTGCAAAGCTCGGCCTGTTTTGCCACATTGCTGACCATAGGGGCCTTTGCCGCAGGGCAGGCCGTGCGGCGCAGAACGGGGCGCGACGCTGCAAACCCGCTGCTCATCGCCGTGCTGCTGGTCATGGCCGTTTTGTTTTTGCTGGATATAGACTGCGGGGTTTATCAGGCGGGCGCGCAGCCCGTCAGCTGGCTTTTGACGCCGGCGACCGTTTGCCTGGCGCTGCCGCTGTACCGGCAGATCGAGATTTTGCGCAAAAACGCCCTCGCCGCCGCCGTGGGCGTCGCCGTCGGCGTGCTGTCGAGCGCGGCGTGCATCCTGCTGCTGTCGCTGATTTTTCGGCTCGACGCGCAGCAGACGGCGACGCTGCTGCCCAAATCGGTGACCACGGCCGTCGGCATCGGCATTTCGGAAGAGCTGGGCGGCATTCCCGCCGTGACGGTCGCCGTCATCATTCTGACCGGTCTGTGCGGCAACCTGACGGCGGGGCCGGTGTGCCGGTTCTTTAAGATCACCGACCCTGTGGCCAAAGGGCTGGCCATCGGCGCATCCAGCCACGCCGTCGGCACGGCCAAAGCGTTGGAAATGGGCGAGGTCGAGGGGGCGATGAGCTCGGCAGCCGTCGCCGTCTGCGGGCTGGTCACCGTAGTCGCCGCGCCCATCTGTATGCGGCTGCTGGGCTGACGGCAGGAAACGGAATGGAACATTTGACGCTGGTACAATATCCGCAGGGAGACTGCGGCCCATGGATTCAAGAAAAAATACAGGCTCTGGAAAGCCTGGAATGGAGCGGCGCGGAAGAGCCTTTTCCGTCTGCCCCCGATACATATATGTCATCCTTTGTTCTGTTGGAGGGCAGTCTGGCCGTCTGCCATGTGGCAGTGCGAAAAAGCCGGCTGCGGCACCGGGGGCGGGAATACAGCGCCTATGGGCTCAGCGAAGTGGTAACCCACCCCGATCATCGCCGGCAGGGACTCGCTTCACAGTTGATCAGGCGGGCCGCGCATTTTATGGCCGCGCAAGAGCCTGATATCAGCATTTTTACCTGTGAAGAGGGCAGAGTACCTCTTTATGCGCGGGCCGGCTGGGAGCGGGCAAAAAACGTCTGCCTTGTAGGGGGAACAAAGGAAAAGCCGCTGCGGAGCGACGCTTTTCAGCTGGAAACCATGATTCGGCTCTTTTCAGACAGGGCGCAGGCGCACCGGGCTGATTTTGAAAATACGGATCTCGTTTTGGAGCTGGGGGAGGGCCGGCTGTGGTAGCCCCGGCGTATGGATACAAGCGGGAAGCCCGGCTGACAGCGGCCGGCGGCGGATAGAGAAAGCCGCGCCGTTTGTTGCCGGCAGCTGACGGCAGAAAGACAGAGAGAGTTTACCGCACAACGGAAAAAACCGCCCGGCATATGCCGGGCGGCTTTTTTATTTCACATAGTCCATATAGTTGTCGAGATTGATTTTTTTATAGGCGTTTGTGGTGCTGACGGGCGTTTCGGCCTTTTTCTGCTCCAGCGCCTGCGTAAAATACTGGTCAATGGCGTCCTGTAAAATGAGGCTTTGGTTTTCTTCAAAATACCCGGCGCCGACAGCGGTGCGTTTGACGATGTAATATCCGTCCGAAGCGCTGTAAACGCCGCCGATTTCCCCTTCGGCCAAATCAAAAGCAGGGGCAAGGTAGGCGCTTTCCCCCGCTTCGGCAATGCTGACGACAAGCCCGTCGGGGTTTGCTTCCATGACGGCATCGTCGTTGTACTGCGCGACAAGCGCGTCAAAATCGGCGTCCGGCTGCCCTGCCTGCGCAAGCAGGCTGTTGGCCAGCGTCAGCTTGCCGGCCGCGTCGATTTCCGAAAGGGGAAGTCCCTCGTCATTGAGAATGCCCAGACGGATGTATTTGACGGTGATGTAGTTTTCCGAAAAGAACTGGCGCAGGTTTTCATCGTTGTAATATTCGGTCGCTTCGGCGTAATAGTATTCCGAAAGCATATCGTAGTAAAGCGAGTTTTCCTGCGATGCGTCGTACACGCGGTCGGCCAGCGCCGATTCGCGCAGAAAAGCCAGGTACGCATGCTTTCCGCCCATGGATTCGATGAAGTCTTTTTTGTCGGCCGCCAGCTTTTCCAGCTGCTCGTCGGACAGCGAAAGCCCCTTTTCGGCGCACAGCAGCCGCACAACCTCGGCCGTCACCGCCTGATCCAGCGCGTCGGCCTTGATTTGCTCGGTCATTTCGTCAGAATACAGCGTGTCCGGGCTGTAGCCGTAATCAACGCCCAGGTTCATCAGGTTATAGTGAATGTAAAAAGCGTAAGCCGCCATGTCCACCTTGCGCTCGCCGACGGTGACGGCCACCGGGCTGGGCGAGCAGCCGCACAGCAGCAGGCAGAAAACAAGGCAGAAAAGCACAGTCTTTTTCAAAAGCAATCGACCTCCTCAGGCAAAAAGCTACCCTTTATCATACCATCTTGCCCGGCGTTTGGCAAATCATTTTGCCGGCGCGGCTTCCTCGATTTTTTGCCGCCAGAGCGAAACCAGGCCGGACGCCGCCTTCAAAACGTCATCGGTCGGCTTCAGCCGCAGGGCAAGGTAAGGCTTTTCACCGGCGCTCATCAGAATGCGGCCCTTGAGCGACGGTTCGGCGCAGACGGCCGAAGCGCTTTGCAATGCGCCGGGGACAAAGACAAACTGCACCGAGCCGGTGCGGTGAGTGATTTCGCAGACGCCGCACTCGGACGCATGAGCGCGCAGCAGGGCAATGGACAAAAGGTTGAGCGCCGGCCCCGGCGGGTCGCCAAAACGGTCGATGAGCTCGTCCTGCATGTCGAGGTAGTCCTCCTCCGAGCGGATGAGGGCAATGCGGCGGTACAGGTCGACGCGGGTGCCGGCGTCGGGGATATAGCTTTGCGGCAGGCCGGCCGAAACCAGGATATCGGCGGTGCACTCGATGCGCTCGGAAACCGGCGAGCCGGTCAGCTCGCCCGCCGCTTCCTCCAGCAGGCGCAGGTACAGGTCATAGCCGACGTTCATCAGGTGGCCGCTCTGCTCGGCGCCCAGGACATTGCCCGCGCCGCGGATTTCAAGGTCGCGCATGGCGATTTTAAAGCCCGAACCGAATTCGGCAAATTCGCGGATGGCGGAAAGCCGCTTTTGTGAAATTTCGCTCAGCACCTTGCCGCGCCGATAGGTGAAGTAGGCATAGGCATGGCGCGGCGAACGGCCGACGCGGCCGCGGATCTGGTGCAGCTGCGCAAGTCCCATAGCGTCGGCATTTTCGATGATCAAGGTGTTGACATTGGGAATGTCGACGCCTGTTTCGATAATGGTGGTACACACCAGAATGGAGATTTCGCCGGCGTAGGTGCGGCTCATGACGTCGGAAAGCTGCTCTTCCCCCATGCGGCCGTGGGCGGTGGCGACAACGGCGTCAGGGAACTGCTGGCGCAAAAACGAAGCGGTCTGTTCGATGGAGTCGATGCGGTTGTGCAGGTAGTAAACCTGCCCGCCGCGCGACAGCTCACGCCGGATGGCGTCGCGGATGATGACATTGTCGTGCTCGAGCACATAGGTCTGCACCGGCTGGCGGCCGAGCGGCGGTTCTTCCAGCACCGACATGTCGCGGATGCCGGATAGGGCCATGTTAAGGGTGCGCGGAATGGGGGTGGCCGTCAGCGTCAGCACGTCGACGGCCGTCGTCATCTGCTTGATCTGCTCTTTGTGTGAAACGCCGAAGCGCTGCTCTTCGTCGACGACGAGCAGGCCGAGATCTTTAAAATGCACGTCCTTCTGCAAAATGCGGTGGGTGCCGATGAGCACATCGCACTGGCCGGTGCGCAGGCGGGCCAGCGTTTCGCGCATCTGCCCGGCGGTGCGGTAGCGCGACATCATTTCGACCTTGACAGGGTAGCCGGAAAACCGCTGGGAGGCCGTCAGGTAATGCTGGCGGGCCAGCACGGTGGTGGGAACCAAGATGGCGGCCTGTTTGCCGGCAAGAACGCACTTCATAACAGCGCGGAAGGCCACTTCGGTCTTGCCGAAGCCGACGTCGCCGCACAGCAGGCGATCCATGGGATGGGGCTGTTCCATGTCACGCTTGATGTCGCGCACGCAGAGCAGCTGATCCTCGGTCTCATCGTAGGGGAAGCTCTCTTCAAACGAGCGCTGCATGTCGTCGTCGGGAAAAAAGGCGAAGCCGGGGCGCTTGAGCCGCGCCGCGTACAGGGCAATAAGCCCTTCGGCCAGGTCCTGCGCCGCTTTTTTGGCGCGCGTCTTGGTCTTTTGCCAGGCTGTGCCGCCCAGCTTGTTGAGCTTGACGGCGTCGGCCTCGCCCGCGCCGATGTATTTGGACACCAGGTCGAGCGAGGTGGCGGGGACAAAGACAAAGTCGGTGCCCGCATAGGCGATTTTGATATAGTCGCGCTGCACGCCGTCGACAGCGATGCGCTCGACGCCGACAAAGCGGCCGATGCCGTGATGGTCGTGCACGACAAGGTCGCCGGGCGTCAGATCGGAATAGCTTTTCAGCCGGTTGCGCGAGGACTTTTTACCATATTTTCTGCGTTTTGCGTGCTGTGCGCTCAGCTGCCCTTCGGTGATGACGGCCGTGGCGGTCAGGGGGTATTCAAAGCCGGCCGAAAGATTTTGCGGCAGGACGCAGATGCGGCCCGGCCCAGCCTGTGCCGGGTCGGAAACACAGGGGAGAGAGCGGCTTTCCAAAAGCTCGCGCAGAGCGGCGGCGCGCTGGCTGCCGCCGGCCAGCACAAACAGGGTGTAGTGCAGCGACAGATAGCTTTCAAGGTCGCTGACAGCCGTGTCCAGGCTGCCGCCGTACGAGGGGAGCTGTTTGCAGTTTAAGGAAATGAGCGCGTGCGGGCGCAGGGCGGTCTGGGTCAAAAAGGCGTCGAGCAGCACGGCAGAGCTCGATTCAATCTGCGCGCGAACCTCGCCGTCTGAAAGGGAAAAGCCATAGCGGGACGGCGCGAGCACGCCGTTTTCCAGCAGGTGGGTTTGATCCTCGCTTTGGCGGTAGGCCATAGCGCGTGCGCTTTCCAGCACGGCGGGCGTGTCGTCGACCACGATGAGAGCGTCCGGAGGCAGGTAGGAAAAGGCAGTGGCCTGGCGAGGATAGATGTGGGGCAGGTAGCGGTCGCAGGCGGCAAACAGGCCGTTCTGCTCCAACCGCTCGGCGTCCTGCCGCAATGTCTCATGCAGGGCGTCACCGGCGCGGCGGGACAGGGCAGCCAGCGTTTTCAAAAGCCCCGGAAGGCCGTCCCTGGCCATGTGCGGCAGAACCTCGCGCGCCGGCAAAATATCGCACTGCTCGATGTTCCGGCTGCGCCGCTGGGTCATGGGGTCGAAAACGCCGAGGGAATCGACGGTGTCGCCGAAGAACTCGGCGCGTACAGGCGCCGGCTGGCCGATGGGGAAGATGTCCAGAATGCCGCCGCGCAGGGCGAACTGACCCGGCCCTTCGACGGTCAGCGCGCTGGCGTAGCCGGCCCGGGTCAGGCGGGAGGCCAGATCGGAAAGATCGTAATCCTCGTTTTGGCGCAGGCACAGTGTCGCCTGTTGCATCATGTCGGGGGGGAGGGTAGAGAGCATCATGGCTTCGACCGGGGCGGCAAGCACGGGGGCTTCCTGCGTAAAAAAGGCGTGAAGCGCGCCCAGACGCTGATGTTCGTATTCGCGGGAGACGTTGTCAATGTTATGGAAGACAAAGTCGCGCACCGGCAGAAAGGCCGTTTTCCGGCCGCAGAAGCTTTCAATATCGAGCGCCATGCGGCGCGCGCTCTGCTCGTCGCGCGTGACGACGCACAAAGGCCGGCCCAGGTCGCAGGAAAGCGCGGCAGCGATATGCGCTTTGTGAATGTGAGAGACACCATAAAGGGAGACAACCCGCCGGCTGTCCCTTTGTATTTCAGATAAAAGCTGCTGGTATTCGGGCAAATCGCGCACCAGCTTGAGCAATGTCTCGTGTGTGTCCATGAAATCTCCCTGAAAGAAAGGTTTGGTACTTTTGCATTCGAGCAAAGGTACCAACAGGTTTTTAAATCAGTTCCCCTGTACGGGGGAGAAGAGAGTGTTGGTACTTTTTGTGTCGACAAAAAGTACCAAAAAACGACGCGAGGGGGCCCGCAATGGCTCGCTCCGCTTTGGTCGTGCCCCCTCGCGGCTCCCCCGTTGACGAACTTTTACATAGGTTCGTTTGCAAGATTAGCCCGTTTTGCTCGCGAGGCGTGCGCCGAGCCGCCGACGGGTGTTGGCGTCCGAGCCGGCGAGTATCAAATGAGCGGGGCCAAGACGAGTATAGAATGATGGAGGCCGCCTTTACAGCCCGACCTTCCCGTTAAACTCCTGCATGGCGGCATCGGGGCCCTTTTCAATGATACACAAGGCGGCGTCGGGCGCCATTTTGACCCCGCTGTAGGCTTCGCTGTCCAACGTGTCCAGAACAAAATTACGCATGTCTTCGACTCCCTTCTGCGGGGCGCCGACTCCGATTTTGACGCGGGGGAAAGCATCGGAGCCGAGCTGGTAGATGATGCTTTTGATGCCGTTGTGCCCGCCGGCCGAGCCGCTGCGGCGCACGCGGATGCGCCCGGCAGGGAGAGAGACGTCGTCAAAAACGACGATAATGCGCTCGGGCGGCACGGAAAAGGCGCCTGCCATGTCGCGCACCGCCTCGCCGGAAAGGTTCATAAAGGTCTGCGGCTTCATGAGCAGAATGTTTTTCCCGCTCCAGCTGCAAAGGGCGTAGGTCGACTGAAAACGCGTCTTGGTAAGCCGGCCGGCGCCCAGACGTTCGGCCAGCAGGTCGAGCGCCATAAAACCCGCATTATGACGTGTGACTTCATATTTCCGGCCGGGGTTGCCCAGACCGGCCACAATGAAATCGGCTGTCTGTACGGCGGGGGCTTTGTGCCGCCTGAACATGGAAAACACTTCCTTTGGTGAAAAAATGCATAGAAAACCGGCGGCGAAAAGCCGCCGGTCCCTGAAACGGGGCGGGAAGCCCCTACGCGCGCATTAACCGAAAATTTCCGAAACGGAGGTCTCTTCATAAATGCGGCGAATGGCCTCGGTAAACATGCTGGCCACCGGCAGCACTTTGATTTTATCAATCTTTTTGTTGGCCGGCAAGGGAACGGTGTCGAGCAGATAAACTTCTGAAATGACGCTGTTTTCCAGCCGCTCGATGGCGGGGCCGGACAGAATGCCGTGCGTGGCGCAGGCGACGACGCTTTTGGCGCCGCCCAGGTTCATCAAAGCGCTGGCAGCGTTGCACAGGGTGCCGGCCGTGTCAATCATGTCGTCGACCAGAATGACCTGCTTGCCCTGTACGTCGCCGATGATGTTCATGACTTCGGAAAAATTGGCGCGCGGCCGGCGCTTGTCGATGATGGCCAGCGGCAGGTCAAGGCGTTCGGTGAATTTGCGGGCGCGGCCGACCGAGCCGAGGTCAGGGGCGACGACGACGACATCGTCGTTGCTCATGCCGAACTTGTCGGCAAAATAGGGGATGAGCACCGAGGTGCCCAGCAGATTGTCAACCGGGATGTTGAAAAAGCCCTGGAGCTGCGAAGCGTGCAGATCCATGGTCAGCACGCGGTCGGCGCCGGCCGCTTCGATAAGGTCGGCGACCAGCTTGGCTGAAATGGGGTCGCGCGCCTTGGTTTTGCGGTCCTGGCGCGCATAGCCGAAATAGGGCATGACGGCGGTGATGCGGCCGGCGCTGGCGCGGCGGAAGGCGTCGATCATGATGAGCATTTCCATCAGGTTGTCGTTGACAGGGTTGCAGGTCGACTGCACGACGAAAACGTCGGCGCCGCGCACCGTCTCGTTGATGGAGACGGAAATTTCGCCGTCCGAGAATTTGGTGACGACGGCTTTGCCCAGCTCGAGGCCCAGCGACGTGGCGATTTCCAGCGCCAGCGCCGGGTTGGAATTGCCCGCGAAAATCTTGATGCTCGTACCATGCGAAATCATATGTATTTACCCCCAAGATTCAAATCTGTTTGATTTTCAACATTACAGCTTGCCGCTTTCGCGCCGTTTTTTTGCCCAGCCGGGCTTGACGGTGGCGCGCACACGGCCGATGCACAGGGAATCTTCAGCGACCTCGTCGGTCACGGTGGTGCCGGCGGCCAGATAGGAGCCGCGCCCGACGGTGACGGGCGAAACCAGGTTGACATTGCAGCCGATAAAGCTGTCGTCCCCCACGGTGGTGTGATATTTGTTTTTGCCGTCATAATTGACGGTGACGACGCCGCAGCCGACGTTGACGCGCTCGCCCAGCGTCGCGTCGCCCAGATAGGTCAGGTGCGCGACCTTGGTGCCGTCGCCGATGCGGGCTTTTTTCAGCTCGACAAAATCGCCGATGCGCGCCTTTTTGCCGACCAGGGAGCCGGGGCGGATGTAGGCAAAGGGGCCGACGGTGGTATCGTCGCCGACCGAGCTGTCCAGAATCTGCGAAGAATTGACCGTGACACGGTCACCGATGTCGGCGTTCTGCAAAAGGGAGTTAGGGCCGATGCGGCAGCCTTCGCCGACGCTGGTGCGGCCGTTCAGAAAACAGCCGGGCAGGACGACGCTGCCTGCGCCGATGCGCGCCAGGGGAGAGATGTACGTCGTGTTGGGGTCCATGAGGAAAACGCCCTGCTCCATCCAGAAATAGTTGATGCGCGCGCGCAGCGCCTCCTGCGCGTAATAGGCGCTGACCGTGTCGGTGACAATATGCTTTTCGGCGGGGGGGACGTCGTGCGCCACGGCGTTGAGATCCTCGCACAGCTGCGCGGCCGAAAGATCGGAAAAATCGCCGAAGTCATAGGCTTCAAGCGATTCGCGCGGCAAAAGCACGGCGAGCGCCTCGTCGCCGTCGCGCAAAACGGCCGCGCCGTTGGCCGACTCGGCGAGCTGCGCCAGCGCGTTCAGCGTCTGCGGCGACAAAACGGGCGACGGCTTAAAAAGCAGCAGAACCGAAGGCGCGTCGGACGCGAGCAGGTACGCGTCGATCAGCGCCGCGGGGTCGTCGGCCGCCAGGCAGACGGAAAATTCGCTTTTGCCGGCGCACAGCCCGCGGCTGAAAACGCAGTGGGGCGAAAAGGCCGCGGCGGCAGAGGCCAGATGATCAAAAACCGTGCAGGACAAAAGCTCGATATGAAAAGCGGCGTCCTGCCGGGGGACCAGAATCAGGGAATCAATGGGTGCCATCTGCTTCATCCTTTAAACTTCATTTGCACGCCCGTATCAAGACGCGGCGGCACAAAACGAGTATAGCACATAAAAAGAAAAAAACCAAGGCTTTATGCTGAAAAAAGCGAGCCCGGCGGGGGGAATGGCCCCTTTGCGCTTTGGGCGCAGTTGTGGTACAATGATACTCACGCCGCCTGTGCGGATGAAGGGACGAGCGAAGGGAGGGCGCGCTATGCGTCGGATTCACATACAGCTGGAAGGGCGCGAGGCCATGGGCCGTCTGACGCAGGCTGCCGACGGCGCTGCCGCTCTGCTGTACGCCTGTGCGCTGGCCGCGGGCGGGGACGCCAGTCTGAAGGACGCGGCGGAGACGCTGCACATGACCGAAGAACAGGTCCAAAAGGCCGCCAGCCTGCTCGTGCTGTACGGTCTGGGGCGCGACGCGGCCACACCGCCGCCGCGCGCTGAAATTTCAGTACCGCCGGGCGAGCTTTTAAAGGCCCGGCGCGAAGACGCCGTCTTCCGCGGGCTTGTCAGTCATGCAGAGGGCGCCTTTGGCCGCGTGCTGCGCAAAAGCGAGCTGGAGACGCTCCACAGCGTCTACACCGAGCTCAATCTTCCGGCCGATGTTTTGATGCTGCTCATCAATTACTGTAAAATGCGCGACAATTTGAGCGCGCGGGAGATGGAAAAGCAGGCGTATCGTTGGGCCGACGCCGGGCTGACCACCTATGAAGAGGCCGAGCGCTATATGCGCCGGCAGCAGTATCTGCACGCCGAAGGGGCACGGGTGCTGCGGATGCTGGGCGTTTACGACCGCCGCCCGTCGGAATCTGAAGCAAAATACATCGCCCGCTGGAGCGACTGGGGCGTACAGGATGATTTGCTGCGCTTGGCCTATGACCGCACCGTTCTGCGCTGCGGCCGGCTGGAGTGGCGGTATATGGACAAAATACTGGAAAGCTGGCACAGCCAGGGCTTTGAAACGGTACGGCAGGTCGAAACGGGCGACCGGCGGACGCCGCCGCCCCGCTCTGCGCCGGCCGGGCAGGAAAGCGTGGTGCAGGCGGTGACCCGTGCTTTTGAGGAAAAGCGGAAAGCGCGGGAAGAGCGGCTGGAAGAGCGGCTCCGGAACCTGATGAAGAGCGATCCGCGCTTTGCGGAAAACGAAAAAGGGCTGCGGCTGTGCGCGTCAAAGGCGGCGCGCGCCGCACTGGGGGACGAGCCGCAGCGCGAAGAGCTGGAGCGGCGGAAAAGGGAGCTTTTGCAGGCTCGGCAGGAGATTTTGCGCCAAAACGGCCTGCCGGACGACTGGCTCAGCGACACGCCCGATTGCCCCAAATGCGCCGACCGCGGGTATATCGGCAGCAGCATGTGCGAATGCTTTGAGCGCGCCTGCCGTGAAGAGCAGCAGCGCCGGGCACGGGAGGGAAACCCGGCCTGATGAAAAAAGGGTACAGAAAAACGCGCGCCGTTTTGCGGCGCGCGTTTGCTTGCTTAAAGGGGGCTGGACTTGCAGGGCAAAGGTCTGTTTCAGGAGAAAGGGGCTGCAAGCCGCGTTACAGGTCGGCGCGCCACAGACCGTGCTTGTTGCAGTAGGCATAGGCGGCCACGGGCCGGTCGTCGATAAGGGCAAAAGAAACCTCGGGCTTGCGGCCGGGCAGCAGGCATTTGCGCTGGCCGCCCTGGGCGGTCTGCAAATAGACCCACTCGATCCAGTGATCTTCAACCATAGGGTGCTCGGCAGAGCCGATGCAGACGCGGACGGTATCGCCCTGAACCTCGACGACGGGCCGGTGCTTTTCAGAACCGGTATCGGTCGTGCCGGGTTCCAGCGCGGTCATGGGCTGGCCGCAGCAGACAAGCGGCGCCCCGCCGTCATGAATCAGGCCGACAAGGTTGCCGCAGTGCCGGCAGATGAAAAAACGGTGTTCACACATGATGATTCCTCCTTGTTCTGCCCTTATTATGGATCGATGACCGGGGAAAATACGCGGCGATGGCTTTAGCGGTAAAAAGTCCATACGGTCAGACCCAGGCAGAGGAGCAGAAAGGCAACCGCGCCGGGGGCGCGGGCGAGCAGCCGGCGCTTTTGACCGTCGCTTAAAGGCAGCGAGCCGCTCTGAAGATGCATGTGGCCCCTGCCGTGCGTAAAAATCAGGACGCTTCCCGCCATCAGGGCCAGAATGCACAGGGAAGCCAGCACAATAGCCGTCTGATTGCCCGAGGCCAGCAGAGCAGGCATGAGCAGCGAGCCGATGAGATTGAAGCAGCCGTGCAGCAGAATACTGACGTGAAGCCGGCCGGTAGAGACGACGGCGTAGGCCAGAATAAGGCCGGCGGAATAGGCGTAAAACATCTGGCCGATGTTGCAGTGGAACAGGGCGAAGGCAACGGCGGAAACCCCGATGGCAAACTCTTCGCCGTAGGGGAGCAGGCGGCGCAGCAGCATACGTCGAAAAATCAACTCTTCAAAAACCGGGGCGAGGACGACGGTGAACAGGAAGATGACGGCGGGATCCGATCCGCCCAGAACGCCGTCAAGGGCGTTGGAGTAGCTGTGCCCCAGCAGTTTTTCCAAAAAGGTGATGACCGTGCTGCCCGCCAGCTGGCCCAGGTACCCCATGCCCAGGCAGAGAACGAGAAGCCGGAGAAGAAAGCCGCTGCCCGGCCGTTCGACCGGCGCCGGCGCGGGAGCCGGCTGCCGGCGAAGAACGAGGGCAAAGGCCCCCAGTCCCAAGCCGTACAGCGCAAAAGCAGACAGGGCAAAGGGTCCCGCGGCGCTGTGCAGAAAGTCCGGGAAAAACCGCTGTAAAAGAAGCGCGAGCGGAAAGGCGCCCGCCTGCGCGCACAAAACCAGAGCGAACAGCGCCCAGCCGCAGCGGCTGAGGGGCTTTTTGAGATTGGGCGTCGGCTCAAAGGTCTGCTTTTTATAAAAATCGCCGGGCGTGACGCAAAAGAGCAGGCTGTCATACGGCCGGCCGTCGACCAGCCGGTCCTGCCTGCCGCGCTGCACCAGAGAAAAGCCGCACTTGCCGGCCAGGCGGATCATAGGCAGGTTGCCCGACCAGGTCTCTGTGTAGACGCAGGGCAGGCCGGCAGAGAACAGGTAATGAATAAAAGCGGAAAAGGCGCGTTCGCCGCGCCCGCAGCCGCGCAGGCGGGGGTCGGGAATGTCAATGCCGATGGCGGTGCAGCCGGGCTGGCCGTCGACCAGATAGGAGTTCATCCAGCCGATGTGTTCGCCGCCGGAAAGGGCGATTTCAAACCGGGTGCGCACGGCGGGAAGCGGGGCGGACGCCAGCCCGCGCAGCCGGCGCTCGATGACAGACGCCGGCAAAGAGGGATCCTGCTGCCAGGGGGCGTCCCAGTTCATCCATTCGGTTTCCACCGTGCGCCAGCGCAGATGGTCGGCAATATCGGAAGGCCGCATGTCGCGGATGACGATGTCTTCGCGTCTGATTTCCAAAGCGTTTCCTCCCCTCTGTACAGAAGCATATCGCGCCCGGCGGCGACGTATGACAGATCGGTATCTGGAGTCATTGTACCCGATTGCGCATAAAAGATCAACTCGGGCGCCGGCCCGGGGCAAAAAAACAGCGGGGCCCAAGCCACGCTGTTTTTTGATGGATTGCCGGATATACGCGGTGCAGGGGCGGTTTTGCCGGTTATTCCCCTTCGTGAACGCGCAGGTCGAGAACGTCAGGGCGGGAGTAGTGCCCGCAGGCGTCAAACTCCATGCGGCTGGCCGGGACCTTTTGCATGTCAAGCTCGGCGAAAATAATGTCTTCCCTGTCCCACACAGGCTCGGTGACATAATGCCCGTAGGGGTCGACAATGCAGCTGCCGCCGCGGCAGACGATGTCGGGCAGGCGGCCGATTTCATCCGGGCAGTGCAGGTCTTTGGGGTAAGCGCTGCGGGTGAAAAACATGTCGCAGTTGATGAAGTAGCAGTGCCCTTCGATGGCGATATGGCGAATGGTGGCCTGCCATTCCTCGTTGTCGTTGGTGTTGGGCGAGATGTACAGTGTGACGCCCTTCTGATACAGCGCGACGCGCGCCAGCGGCATGTAGCTTTCCCAGCAGATGAGGCTGCCCATGTTGCCCCACGGCGTGCCGAGGACGGGGAAATACGCCCTGTCGGCGTCGCCCCAGACGACGCGCTCGGCGCCGGTCGGCTTGAGCTTGCGGTGAACGGTGGTCAGCTCGCCTTCGGGCGAGAAGAACAGGTTGGTGTTGTACAGCGTGGCGCTGAAGGGGTCGCGCTCGGAAACGCCGATGCTGACATACGCGCGGGCGGCGCGGGCCGCTTCGGCAATACGGCGCGTTTCGTCGCCGGGAACGACAATGGAGTTGTCGTAATAGCGCTTCCAGTCGAGCCGGCCGTTTTCATTGCGGCTGCCCACCGTGAAGCCGAAGGTCATGCCGTAAGGGTAACCGGGAATAAAAAGCTCGGGGAAGACGATGAGTTCGGCCCCTTTGCGGGCCGCCTGCGCAATCAGATCAACAGCCTTTTCCGTGCAGGCGCCCTTGTCAAATAAAATGGGGCTCGCCTGCACGACGGCAATTTTACAGGTGTCTTTTAAGGTCAGCATGGCGCATCTCCTTTTCAAATCGGGATATTGCCATTGTACCGCATGGCGGGGAGAATTTCCAGAGCTTATCGAGCGGGCTCTTCGCCCAGCCAGCGCAGCAGGGTGTCGCAGACGTCCTGCCAGACCTGCATATCGCCTTCGTTGAGGATTTCATGCCGCAGGCCGGGGTAAAGCTTCTGCGTCACGTTTTGGTATCCACGCGCGCGCAGGTGTTCGCCGGCCGCGGCAAAGCTTTGGTCGCTGACGCGGCAGGGGTCGTCGCCGCCCGAAATAAAGGCGATGGGCAGCTGCGGCTGCGAAACGGCCCAGCCGTCTTCGCCATAGCATTCCATCATCAGGCGGAACAGGGATTCATAGCCGTTGACGGTGAAGATAAAGCCGCACAGCGGGTCGCTGTTATAGGACGAAACCACCTCTTCATTGCGGCAGACCCAGGCGTTGCGCCCTTTTGCGCCGACGGCGCGGTTAAAAGAGCCGAACATCACGCCGGCCAGCAGGGGGCTTTTGTGGTGCTGGCCGCCGAAAAGGGACAGAAAACGGCTGAGCCGCAGCCCCAGGCCGACGGCGGGGTTGTGCCCCGGGCAGCCGCAGACGACAAGGCCGTTCAGCTCGCTGTCCCAGCGCCGGGCGTAGCAGCGCGCCGCCAGCGAGCCCATGCTGTGCCCGAACAAATAGAGCGGCAGGCCGGGAAAGCGCGCTTTAAAAAGCCCGGTGATCTGGTGCAGATCCTGCAAAAGTCCCTCGGCTCCCTGCCCTTTTTCGCCGAAATACCCCAGATCCTTCGGGCTGCGGACGCTCTTGCCGTGGCCGCGATGATCGTTGATGATACAGGCAAAGCCGTGTCCGGTCAGAAATTCCATGAAGGGCAGGTAACGCTCTTTGTATTCGCACATGCCGTGTGAAAACTGCACCAAAGCCCGAGGGGTTCCCTCGGGCAAGGTGATCAGGACAGAAAGCGGCAGGCCGTCGAACTGCGACGGGACGACGAGGTTTTCCTGCTTCATGCGCGTTCCCCTTCCAGCTTGCGGTATAGCCCGGCGCGTTCAAGCGCGGGGCGGAGCGCCAGTGCCAGAATGCAGGAAACGGCGGCGGCCAGTATGGCGTTGAAAAGGGAAACCGAACCCTTGGTGGCAACGACCGTCATGACGGTCGCCCATTCGGCGCGCATGACAAAATACTGGATGATGACGGTTTTGCAGACATACAGGGCGGTGTAGCTGAGCGCCCCGGCAGCAGCGGCGAGTGCGAGCCGGGCGGGCCGCACCGGCCGATCGGCCCGGGGGTGCGCGATGACGCCGGCGATAAAGGCCATAGCGAACTTGAGAAGAAAGGTGATCCAGAACTCCGGGGCAAAGGCCGGATCCATCAGGTCGTAAATGGCCGAGCCGATGCCGGCGGCCAGCCCGCCCGTCAGTCCGCCGAAGAGCAAACCGGACAGCACGCACATGACGTTGCCGAAGTGCAGCATGGTTTTGCCCAGCGGGGTCGGAATGTCGATGTGTAGAAAATAGGTGGCGACAAAAACCATCGCGGCCATCAGGCCGATGACGGAAAGCCGCCGGGTGTTGAAAAAGCGGTGGGTGTTCATGCAAAAGCCTCCTAATCCTGGTGTTTGCCGGGCAGCAGTCCGGCCAGCGCCTTTTGCACCGGCGCGAGCAGAAGAACAAAGATGACGGCGGCGACGGCCGACTGCAAAATGTTAAAGGGAATGCCGGCTGCGGCGCCCGCGACGCCGTACAGAATGGCGCTGGAGACAAAGTACAGCGCGACGTTGACAGCACCGGCGGCCAGTCCGGCCAGCGCCAGGCGGCCCCTGCCCGAACCCGGCGGGCACAGCTTGCCGATGCACAGGGCCATCAGCGCCTTGATGACAAAGGTAAAGGGGGCCCAGACGGCGTAAGAGGCCAGCACGTCGGCCAGCGCCGCGCCGACGGCGGAAGCTACGACGGCATAGGGCAGCGGCAAAAGGGCGGCCGCCAGGTACAAAACGCCGTCGCCGATGTGAATGTACTCGGTCGTGGCGGGAACCGGCAGCTTGACAAACATGGTGCAGACCAGAATCAAAGCGGCGAACATGGCCGAAAAGCAGAGCAGGCGGATATTTTTATCGTTCATCGTCGAACCTCCATCGTCAGAAAGGAATTGACAAGGCCTTTTGTCAAGTGCTATTGTAGAACAAAGTTGGACCCATTAAAATAGCCAGAATATGAAAAAAACATGGATCCAGATGGAGGGGTTATGCAGAACCTTACCTTTTCGCCGGTTCCCGGCGCGCCGCTGTACCGACAGCTGTATGAAATGCTGCTGGGCGAGATACGGAGCGCCGCGCTGGCCCCGGGCGAACGCCTGCCGTCGCGCCGGGCTCTGGCGGCGCATTTGGGGCTCAGCCTCAACACCGTCGACGCCGCGTACCAGATGCTGGCGGCCGAGGGCTATGTGCAGGCCGTGCCCAAAAGCGGCTTTTTCGTCTGTGCGCAGGGGGTACAGGGGCTGGTGCCGCCCCCCGAAAAGCCGGCGGAAGCGGGGGAAAGCCCGCTGCGGCCGCGCTGGCAGTATGACTTTGCGACGGGCAGCATCGACGTTTCGCTCTTCCCCGTCCGCACCTGGGCGCGCATTTGCCGCGACGTCATGCACGGCGGCGCGCAGCTTTTAAACCACGGCGATCCGCAGGGGGACGAGTGCCTGCGCCGCGCCATTGCCCGGTATCTGCACGAATACCGCGGCGTGCGCGCGCGGCCGGCGCAGATCGTCGTCGGGGCGGGCAGCGAAACGCTGCTCGGCATGGCGGTGCGCCTGCTGGAAGCGGGCGAAAGCGTCGCCGTCGAGGACCCGGGCTACGGCAAAACCGCCGACGTCCTGCGCAACGCCGGCGTGCCGGCGCGCCCGGTGGCCGTCGGCGAGCGCGGAGTGCGCGTGGACCTGCTGCGGAAAAGCGGATGCCGCGCCGTCTGCGTCACCCCTTCGCATCAGTTTCCCACCGGCGTCACCATGCCGGCGCCCGAGCGCGCCGAGCTGCTGCAATGGGCGCGCGAGGGGGAATGCACTATCATCGAAGACGATTATGACAGCGAATTCCGCTTTGACGGCCGGCCCATTCCCGCGTTACAGGGGCTGGACGGCGGCGGCCGCGTCGTGTATATCAGCACCTTTTCGCGCAGCCTGGCGCCCGCGATCCGCGTAGCGTACATGGTGCTGCCCGAGCGCCTGCTCGAGCGCTGGCGCACGCTGTACGGCGGCTATGCGTCCACTGTGTCGCGCTTTGAACAGCACACGCTCAGCCGCTTTATGGAAGAGGGGCACTTTGCCCGGCACATCAACCGCATCCGCAATGTGTACCGCAGCCGCCGCGATCGGCTGGTGCAGGCGCTCAAAAGCGAGCTGGGGGACTGCGCGCGGCCCCTGTGCGTACACACCGGCCTGCACATGCCGGTGCAGGTGGAAAACGGCATGGACGAAAAAGAGCTGGCAGCGGCGGCGGCGGCGCAGGGGGTGCGCGTATATGCGCTGGGCGGTTACTGCCAGCACCCGCCGGCCGGCATCCCCACCGTCGTACTGGGCTACGGTGGACTGAGCGCCGACGAGATCGAGCCGGCGTGCGCGCTTTTGGCGCGCGCGTGGAAAAGAGAGAAATAACGAAAGATTTCTTAACATTTTATGTCGCCGCTTGCGCGCGCGGGGCCGTGCGGCTATAATCAAAATTTGTAAAAGACGCGCCGCGGGAGCCGGCGCAAAAAGCGCATCCTTTTCAAAGGCAGGAATGAATCCATGAAGAAAAAAATCAAAAAGGCCGCGGCGGTTTGCCTGACCGCGCTGCGCCACCCGCTGGCTCTGCCGGTCTTTTATCTGGCCATGCTGTGGGCGTTTGAGTGGACCTTTCGCGTTTGGGAAATCCCCGACTTCCACGGCGCGGGGCTGTGGTTTTCGCTGATCTTCTGCGTGCCGGCGGCCCTTTTACTGTGGGTGCTGTCCACTTCGCTGCCGCGCCGCGCCAACCGCGTGATCGCATGGGTGATTGTGGCGGCGGTTGCCGTTGTGTACGCTTCACAGATGGTGTACCACCATATTTTTTACACCTATTACACCGTTTACTCGGCGGCCAACGGCGGGCAGGTGCTCGAGTTTATCAACGAAATCCTCTTCGCCATCAAACGCAACTGGGTGCAGCTTTTGACGCTGCTCATCCCGCTCATTCTGTGGGCCCCGCTGCAAATGGTGCTCTGCTTCGAGCGGCGGCCCGCGCTTCAGCAGGGGCTGGGCGTCCTTATGGCGGCCTGCCTGCATGTCCTGTGCCGGCTGGCGCTGCCGCTGGGCGGGACAGAGGACTTCAGCGCCTGGGATTTATACTATAAAACGGTCTCCATCGACTATTCGATGGAGCGGCTGGGCGTGCTCAACACCATGCGCCTTGACCTGTGGCGGCTGGCGACCGGGTTCGAGCCGGAGTACGCCGTGCAGGCCCCGCCGCCCGTTCCCACCGTCGTGCCGCCCGACCAGATGCCGGACGAGCCGGTCGACGGCCCGGCCGATCCCGAGCCGGGCCCGGAATATGGCGTCAATGCGCTCGACATCGATTTTGACGCCCTGGCCGCCGCCGAAAGCAACCCGACCATCGCCGACATGCACCGGTATTTCGGCAGCCTGGAGCCGAGCGGAAAAAATGAAAAGACCGGCCTGTTCGCCGGCTGCAACCTCATCTGGATCACGGCCGAGGGCTTTTCGCAGTACGCGGTGGACAAAGACCTGACGCCGACCCTCTACCGGCTGCAAAACGAAGGCTTCCGCTTCACCAACTGGTATACGCCGCTGTGGGGCGTCAGCACATCGGACGGCGAATACGTCGGACTGACCAGCCTTTATCCCAAAGCGGGCGCGTGGAGCTTTTATCAGTCGTCACAGAACGCCATGCCCTTTGCCGCCGGCAACCAGCTGAAAGCGCAGGGGTATTCCTGCCGGGCCTACCACGACCACAGCTACACTTATTACAACCGCGACGAATCGCACCCCAACATGGGCTATGATTATAAGGCGGTGGGCAACGGGCTGGAAATCACCGACCAGTGGCCGGAGTCCGACCTGGAAATGATCGACGTCACCACCGGCGAATATGCAAAGGACGAGCCCTTTCACACCTATTACATGACGGTGAGCGGGCATTTGATGTACGATTTCATCAGCAATGACATGGCGATTAAAAACCGCGGGCTGGTCGAGGATCTGCCGTATTCCGAGGGCGTACAGGCCTATCTGGCCTGCAATATCGAGCTGGACCGCGCGCTTGCGCTGCTGCTCGAGCGGCTTGAACAGGCCGGCACGCTGGACAACACTGTTATCGTGCTGTCGGCCGACCATTACCCCTACGGCCTGTCGCTTGATGAGATTTCGGAGTTGGCCGGGCATGAAGTCGAGCCCGATTTCGAGCTGTACCGCAACACCTGCATCATCTATAAAAAAGGCATGGAGAGCGAGACCGTCGACGCGCCGTGCAGCAACATCGACCTGTTGCCCACCGTGTCCAATCTGCTCGGGCTGCCGTTTGATTCGCGGCTTATGATGGGGCGCGACATCTTTTCCGACGCGGAGCCGCTCGTCGTGCTGTCAAACCGCAGTTTTATCACCGACAAGGCCCGTTACAACACCAAAACAGGGGAGCTGGAGGCGACGGGCGGCGAAGAACTGCCGGAAGGCTACCGCGAATATTATTCGGCGGTGGTATCCAACAAAATGGCCTATTCCACGCTCATTCTGGACAACGATTATTACGCCAGCCTGGGACTGGAAGAGGATTGGAGAAGCCGGCCACAGCAATAAAAAGGAAAACCGCGGCCCGGTACGCCTTGAAAGCGTCCGGGCCGCGCTCTGTTTACAGCCTTTCGGGCAGCCTAAATTTCCTGGTAAACGGGCCATTCGCACAGCAGAATAAACAGGCCGCCGAGAACGGCCAGAATGACAAGGATAACGCCGATAATTTTCAGCGCGCGCAAAATTTTCTTTCCCACAGCGAACTCCTTTACAAGCGGATGCCAACAGTATAACAAGCGCCGAAAGGCAAGTCAAGCGCATTGCATTCCGCCCGGATTTAGTGTAAAATGGAAAAAAAGCTTTGGGGGACGATGAAAATGGAACAGAATCAGAACCTGCGCTACCAGTCGCCGCTCTCGTCGCGCTATGCCAGCGACGAAATGCAGCGTCTGTTTTCAGCACAATATAAATTTTCAACCTGGCGCCGTCTGTGGCTTCTGCTGGCCGAAAGCGAAAAGGAGCTGGGGCTGAACATCACCGACGAGCAGCTGGACGAAATGCGCGCCCACTTGGACGACATCGACTTTGAAGCGGCGGCGCGGCACGAAAAGCGCCTGCGGCACGATGTGATGGCCCATGTCCATACCTTTGGCGAGGCATGTCCCAAAGCCATGCCCATCATTCACCTGGGCGCGACATCCTGCTTTGTCGGCGACAACACCGATATTCTGATTATGCGCGAAGCGCTGCTGCTGGTGCGCGACAGGCTGGTCGCCGTGCTGCGCGTGCTGGCCGGCTTCGCAGCCGAGTATAAAGATTTGCCGACGCTGGGCTTCACCCATTTTCAGCCGGCGCAGCCGACGACGGTCGGCAAACGCGCCACGCTGTGGATGAACGATTTGCTGCTCGATTTGGAAGAGCTGGAGTTTGTGCTCGGGTCGCTGCTGCCCCGCGGCGTCAAGGGGACAACGGGCACACAGGCCAGCTTTTTGGAGCTGTTTGACGGCGATTATCAGAAGGTCAAGGCGCTTGACCGCCTGGTGGCGCAGAAAATGGGCTTTGAGCGCCCGGTTCCCGTTTCGGGCCAGACCTATTCGCGCAAGACGGACAGCCGCGTCGTCAACCTGCTGGCGCAGATTGCGCAGAGCGCCCACAAGTTTTCCAACGATATCCGCCTGCTCGCCCACCTGAAAGAAATCGAAGAGCCTTTTGAAAAGACGCAGATCGGCTCGTCGGCTATGGCCTACAAGCGCAACCCCATGCGCAGCGAGCGAATCGCCTCGCTGGCGCGCTACCTGATCGTCGACGCACAGAACCCCGCTGTCACGGCGGCGACACAATGGTTCGAGCGCACGCTGGACGACAGCGCCAACAAGCGCATCGCCGTGGCCGAAGCCTTTTTGGCCTGCGACGCCATCCTGAGCCTGTATTTCAATGTCGCGTCGGGGCTGGTCGTGTACCCGAAAGTCATCGAAAAGCATCTGCGCGCCGAGCTGCCCTTTATGGCGACGGAGAACATCATGATGGACGCCGTCAAGCGCGGCGGCGACCGGCAGGAGCTGCACGAGCGCATCCGCATCCATTCGATGGAGGCCGGCCGCGTCGTCAAAATGGAGGGCGGCGACAACGACCTGCTCGATCGCATCGCGGCCGACCCCGCTTTCGGCGTCAGCCGTGAAGAGCTGGAAAAGCACATGAACCCGCGCGATTTCGTCGGCTGCGCCCCCATGCAGACCGAGGACTTCCTGCGCGGGCAGGTACAGCCTGTCCTGGACAAATATCAGAGCGCGGCGGCTGTCGCCGAAATCCGGGTATAAATTAGTACACCACCAAAAAAGGGCGTTGGGCGGAAAACAAGCCGCATCACGCTCTTTTTAACCTTGGACGGAGAAAATATGGCAACACATGAATTCGGAATCATGGATCGCGCGCCCCGGCCGGGCGAACGCTACGACGAGTACCAGCCGGAGAAGTACCGCTGTATCGCCGTCGACGACGACTGGGTGGAACCGGTGATGCCGGAACTTGCGGACATGGACTGCTTTTGGCACACGCTGGACACGCTGGGGAAAGGGCTGGACTACTGCGGCATTAATCTGATTCCGCCCGACTCTCTTGACAAGATGCTGCATAGTATAGAAGCAATTCCGGCCTTTGACGGCCTGAAAAAGCTTTTGCAGACAGCAAAAAAGGAAGGTAAATACGTCATTCATTACGGGCTGTAGCCTGTCTGCGAAAGCCCCAATAAAAAATTGATAAAAAAATATTGATAATTGTTTGACATTGCTCCAAAAAAGAGTACACTGAAAGGAGAAGGCTCCCGCGGAGCCTATGAAACAGACCACGGTGCTGTTATGCCCGCGGCACTAAAAAACAGAAAAGGAGAAATCAGCATGTCCAAAAAAGTTGTTTTGGCAGGTGCCTGCCGCACCGCAGTCGGCAGTATGGGTGGCGCTTTGAGCACAGTGCCTGCCGCCGATCTCGGAGCTGCCGTCATCCGTTCTGCATTGGAGCGGGCGGGAGTGAAGCCCGAACAGGTGGATCAGGTTTACATGGGCTGTGTCATTCAGGCCGGCCTTGGGCAGAACGTCACGCGGCAGGCTTCCATTAAGGCCGGTCTGCCGGTCGAAACGCCGGCCATCACCCTTAACGTCGTCTGCGGCTCGGGCTTGGAAAGCGTCAACACGGCGGCGCGGCTGATCGAATGCGGCGAAGCCGACATTGTCGTCGCCGGCGGCATGGAAAATATGTCGCAGGGACCGTATCTGGTGCAGAACGGCCGCTACGGCTACCGCATGAACGACGGAAAACTGGTCGACGCCATGGTGCATGACGCCCTGTGGGACGCTTTTAACGACTACCACATGGGCATTACCGCCGAGAATGTGGCGGAAAAATGGGGACTGACCCGCGAAGAGCTGGACAGCTTTGCGGTAGACAGCCAGAATAAGGCCTGCGCCGCGCGCGAAAGCGGGCGGTTTAAAGACGAAATCGTCCCCATCGAGGTCAAAAAGAAAAAAGAGACAATCGTTGTAGATACCGACGAGGGCCCGCGCCCCGGCACGACGCTGGAAGGGCTGGCCCGTCTGCGTCCTGCCTTTAAACAGGGCGGCGTGGTCACCGCCGGCAATGCCTCATCGATCAACGACGGGGCGGCGGCCGTCGTCGTTATGAGTGAGGAAAAGGCCAAAGAGCTGGGCGTCAAGCCGATGGCCGTATGGGTCGCCGGCGCGCTGGGCGGCGTCGACCCTGCCATTATGGGCACCGGACCGATCGCCGCCACCCGGAAGGTGCTGGCAAAAACCGGCCTGAGCATAAACGACTTCGATCTCATCGAGGCCAACGAGGCGTTCGCCGCGCAGTCCGTTGCCGTGGCGCGCGATCTCGGGTTTGACATGGC
Source organism: uncultured Clostridium sp. (assembly GCA_947427035.1). GTDB lineage: Bacteria > Bacillota > Clostridia > Oscillospirales > Butyricicoccaceae > Ventrousia. The sequence continues at coordinate 26,328 of CANEGK010000005.1, read as the reverse complement.
AAAGGTCAACGTCAACGGCGGCGCTATCGCGCTGGGGCACCCGGTCGGCGCTTCGGGCTGCCGTATTCTGGTCACCTTGCTGCATGAAATGCAGAAGCGCGGCAGCAAACGCGGCCTGGCCACGCTGTGCATCGGCGGCGGTATGGGCTGCGCCACCGTTGTCGAGCGCGAGTAAGGAGGAAGTTTTATGGAATACGTACTGTACGAGCAGGACGGCGCAACGGCCGTCGTCACCGTCAACCGCCCCAAGGCGCTCAACGCGCTCAACAGCGCCGTGCTCGACGAGCTGCGCCAGACCTTCGAAGCCATTGATCTGGAAACGGTCCGCTGCGTCGTTTTGACCGGCGCGGGGGAAAAGAGCTTTGTCGCCGGCGCGGACATCGGTGAAATGAGCACGCTGAGCAAGGCGGAAGGCGAGGCTTTGGGCAAAAAGGGCAACGACCTGTTCCGGCTCATCGAAACACTGCCTATCCCCGTCATCGCTGCGGTCAACGGCTTTGCGCTGGGCGGCGGCTGCGAAATTGCGCTGAGCTGCGATATCCGCCTGTGCTCGGACAACGCGGTGTTCGGCCAGCCCGAAGTCGGTCTGGGCATCACACCGGGCTTTGGCGGCACGCAGCGTCTGCCGCGCGTCGTCGGACTGGGCAAGGCGAAAGAGATGATTTACGGCGCCCGCAACATCAAGGCGGACGAGGCCCTGCGCGTCGGACTGGTCAACGCCGTCTACCCGCAGGAAGAGCTGCTGCCCGCCGCGAAAAAAATGGCCGCCGGCATCGCCAAAAACGCCCCCATCGCCGTGCGCGCCTGCAAAAAAGCCATCAATGAAGGAATGCAGGTCGATATGGACAGCGCTGTCGTCATCGAAGAAAAGCTGTTCGGAAGCTGCTTTGAAACGGAAGACCAGCGCGAGGGAATGCAGGCCTTTTTGGAAAAGCGCAAGGTCGAGAGCTTTAAAAACCGCTGAATCAGCACTTGTCAGGACATAAACAAGAGACTTGGAGGAAAGAAGACATGAAAGTTGGGATTATCGGCGCCGGCACCATGGGCGGCGGCATCGCGCAGGTCTTTGCACAGGGCGGCTGGGACGTCTGCCTGTGCGACATCAATGAAGAACTGGCGGCAAAGGGCAAGAGCCGCATTGCCAAAGGTTTTGAAAAGCGTATTGCCAAAGGCAAAATGGAGCAGGCCGAGGCCGATGCCATTCTGGCCCGGCTGACGACCGGCGTCAAAGAGATCTGCGGCGAATGCGACCTCGTTGTCGAAGCCGCCATTGAAAACATGGAGATCAAGCGCCAGACCTTCCGCGAGCTGGAAGCCATCTGCAAAGAGGACTGCATGTTCGCAACCAACACCTCTTCGCTGTCCATCACCGAAATCGGGCACGGCCTGAAGCACCCCGTCATCGGAATGCACTTCTTCAACCCCGCGCCCGTCATGAAGCTGGTCGAAGTCATCGCCGGCATGGAAACGCCCGCCGAGCTGGTCAAAAAAATCACGGAAATTGCCGAAAGCTTGGGCAAGGTTCCCGTACAGGTCAACGAATCGGCCGGGTTTGTCGTCAACCGCATTCTGATCCCCATGATCAACGAAGGCATCGCCGTCTACGCCGAGGGCGTCGCGTCGGCCGCCGACGTCGACACCGCCATGAAACTGGGCGCCAACCATCCCATGGGCCCGCTGGAGCTGGGCGATCTGATCGGCCTTGACGTCGTGCTCGCCATTATGGAAGTCCTGCACCACGAGACGGGCGACGACAAGTACCGTCCGCACCCCCTGCTGCGCAAAATGGTGCGCGCCGGTCAGCTGGGCCGCAAAACAGGAAAAGGCTTCTTTGACTACACGAAATAAATAAAGGGAGGGACTAGCATGGACTTTGCTCTGTCGAAAGAGCACGTCATGGCGCGCGAACTGTTCCGCAAGTTCGCTGAAACAGAGGTCAAGCCCCTGGCGCAAGAGGTGGACGAAACCGAACGCTTCCCCCGTGAAACGGTGGAAAAATTGAAGAAATACGGGTTCCTGGGCATCCCCTTCCCCCGCGAGGTCGGCGGTCAGGGCTGCGACACACTGACCTACATCATGTGCGTTGAAGAGCTGTCGCGCGTCTGCGGCACGACGGGCGTCATCGTGTCGGCGCATACGTCGCTCGGCACAAACCCCATCAAGCAGTTCGGCACCCCCGAGCAGATTCAGAAATACCTTGTCCCGCTGGCAAAGGGCGAAAAACTGGGCGCTTTCGGCCTGACCGAGCCGGGCGCCGGCACCGATGCTTCGGGCCAGCAGACCCGCGCTGAAAAGCAGGGCGATCACTACGTTTTGAACGGCAGCAAAATCTTTATCACCAACGGTGGCCAGGCCGACGTGTACATCATCTTTGCCATGACCGACAAATCCAAGGGCACCAAGGGCATTTCGGCCTTTATCGTCGAAAAGGACTTCCCGGGCTTTTCCATCGGCACCAAGGAAAAGAAAATGGGTATTCGCGGCAGCTCGACGACCGAGCTGATCTTTGAAAACTGCATCGTCCCCGCCGAAAACCTGCTGGGACAAGAGGGCAAGGGCTTCGGCATCGCCATGCAGACGCTGGACGGCGGCCGCATCGGCATCGCGGCCCAGGCGCTCGGCCTGGCGCAGGGCGCGTTTGACGAGACCGTCAAATACGTCAAAGAGCGCAAGCAGTTCGGCCGGCCCATCATGAAGTTCCAGAACACCCAGTTCACCCTGGCCGATCTCAAGACCCGCATCGAGGCCGCGCGGCTGCTCGTTTACCGCGCCGCCATGGCCAAAGACACCAAGAAGCGTTTTTCGGAAGAAGCCGCTATGGCCAAGCTCTTCGCGGCGGAGACCGCCATGGAAGTGACGACCAAGTGCGTACAGCTCTTCGGCGGCTACGGCTACACCCGCGAATACCCGGTCGAGCGCATGATGCGCGACGCCAAGATCACCGAAATCTACGAGGGCACCAGCGAGGTCCAGCGCATGGTCATCGCCGGCACGCTGTAAGGGAGGAGACAGGACATGAACATTATCGTTTGCATCAAACAGGTGCCCGATACAACGGAAGTGCGTCTCGACCCCGTGACCGGCACCCTGATCCGCGACGGCGTGCCGTCCATCATCAACCCCGACGACAAGGCCGGGCTGGAAGCTGCTTTGTGCCTGAAGGATCAGACAGGCGCGCACGTTACTGTCGTCAGCATGGGCCCGCCGCAGGCCGACCTGGCGCTGCGTGAAGCGCTGGCCATGGGCGCGGACGAAGCCGTGCTCATCACCGACCGCGCCTTCGGCGGCGCCGACACCTGGGCGACCTCGTCGACCCTGGCGGCCGCCATCAAAAAGCTGCCCTATGACCTGATCATCACCGGCCGGCAGGCCATCGACGGCGACACCGCCCAGGTCGGCCCGCAGATTGCCGAGCACCTGGGTCTGGCGCACATCAGCTATGCCGAGGACATCAAGCTCGAGGGCGACAGCGTCGTCGTCAAGCGCCAGTACGAGGACCGCTATCACACCATCCGCGCCAAACTGCCCTGCCTGATCACGGCGCTGAGCGAGCTCAACACCCCGCGTTATATGACGCCGGGCGGCATCTTTGACGCGTTCCGCGAGAAAAAGGTCACCATTTTCACCCGTCCCGATCTCGACATCAGCGACGACAACATCGGTCTGGCCGGTTCGCCCACCCGCGTATTCAAATCCTTTACCAAGACCCCCAAGGCCGCCGGTACGGTTGAAAAGCTCGACCCGCGCGAGGGCGCACAGGCCATCGTCGCGCATCTTGCTGAAAAGCACATTATTTAAGGAGGCGGAGAAAGATGAACATCAGTGATTTTAAGGGCGTCTTTGTCTTCGCCCAGCAGGTCGACGGCATTGTCGCCGGCGTCGCTTTCGAGCTGCTCGGCAAAGCGCACGAGCTGGCGCAGACCCGCGGGACGCAGGTCACGGCCGTTTTGCTGGGCAGCGGAGTGAGCGGCCTGACCGGCGAGCTGATTGCCGCGGGCGCTGACCGCGTCCTCGTTCTTGACAAGCCCGAGCTTGAAACCTATATGACCGAGCCGTATGCCTGGGCCATGGCCAAAATCGTAAACGAGTTCAAGCCGGAAATCGTTCTGACCCCGGCGACGGCCATCGGCCGCGACCTGGCGCCCCGCGTTTCGGCCCGCGTACATACCGGCCTGACGGCCGACTGCACGGGACTCGATATTCAGGAAGAAAGCGGCAACCTGATGATGACCCGTCCGGCTTTTGGCGGCAACATCATGGCCACCATTCTGTGCCCGGAGCACCGGCCGCAGATGGCCACCGTCCGCCCCGGCGTTATGCAGCGCATTCCGGCCGACAGCGCGCGGAAGGGCGAAGTCGTCAACCTGGATTGGGCAGTGCCCGCCGAAGCGAAGAACGTCGAGATTCTGGAAGTCGTCAAGGCCATTGCCGAAACGGTCGACATCCAGGACGCCAAGATTCTGGTTTCGGGCGGCCGCGGCATGGGCGGTCCCGCCAACTTCAAGCTGCTGGAAGAGCTGGCTGAAGAGCTGGGCGGCACGGTGTCCGCGTCGCGCGCGGCCGTCGACGCCGGGTGGATTGCAAAAGACCGCCAGGTCGGCCAGACGGGCAAGACCGTCCGGCCCACGCTGTATATCGCCTGCGGTATTTCGGGCGCCATTCAGCATTTGGCCGGCATGGAAGATTCCGACTATATCGTCGCCATCAACAAAGACGAAACGGCCCCGATTTTTGAAGTGGCCGATTACGGCATTGTCGGCGACGTGCTGAAGGTCGTCCCCGCCCTTGTCGAAGAGCTGCGGGCTTACCGCAAGTAATTAAACCGGCAGAATGGCGATGGGCAGAAAAGGCCCATCGCCATTTTTATGGCCGGGGGACTGGCAGGTCCGCGGCGGCTGTGTTATAATCAGTCGTGTAAATGAAAAGTACAGGAGGATGTTTATGACCATTACAAAGGATATCCGGTACATCGGCGTTGACGATAAAACCATCGATCTGTTCGAGGGGCAGTATGTCGTCCCCAACGGGGTTTCCTACAACTCGTACGTCATCATGGACGAGAAAATCGCCGTGATGGACACGGTGGACAAACGCGCCACCGCGCAGTTTCTGGACAATCTCGAACAGGCTTTGCAGGGAAGAAAGCCCGATTATCTTGTTGTGTCGCACGTCGAGCCGGATCATGCGGCCAGCGTCAAAGCGCTGGTGGACAAATACCCCGGCGTCAAACTGGTGGGCAACGCCAAAACCTTCCCCATGCTGGCGCAGTATTTCGAGCTGGATCTCAAGGACGCCGTCACCGTGAAAGACGGCGACACCCTCAAGCTGGGCAAACACGAGCTGACCTTTGTCATGGCGCCCATGGTTCACTGGCCCGAGGTCATGGTCAGCTACGACAGCTGCGACAAGGCGCTGTTCAGCGCCGACGGCTTCGGCAAGTTCGGCGCGCTGGACGCCGACGAGGACTGGGCGTGCGAAGCGCGGCGCTATTACTTCAACATCGTCGGCAAATACGGCGGGCAGGTGCAGGCGCTGCTGAAAAAGGCGGCGGCGCTCGATATTCAAATCATCTGCCCGCTGCACGGCCCGGTGCTCAAAGAGAACCTCGGCTATTATCTGGAAAAGTACGACATCTGGAGCAGTTACAGCGTTGAAAGCGAAGGCGTCTTTATCGCCTATGCCAGCCTGCATGGCAACACGGCGCAGGCTGCGCACAAACTGGCCGAACTGCTGAAAAGCGCCGGCTGCCCTGAAGTGGAAATGATCGACCTGGCGCGCGGCGACATGGCCGAGGCCGTCGAAGGCGCGTTTGAGTTCGGAAAGGTCGTTTTGGCGGCATCGTCTTACGACGGCGGGGTCATGCCCTTTATGGATAAGTTTTTGCACCACCTCAAGGGGAAAAATTATCAGAAGCGCACTGTGGCCCTGATCGAAAACGGTTCGTGGGCCCCCTCGTCGGCCCGCACGATGAAAGAAATTTTGTCGCAGATGAAAGAAATCACCGTGCTCGAGCCGGTTGTCACCCTGCGCGGCGCGGTCAAGGACAGCGATGTGCAGCAGCTTCAGGCGCTGGCACAGGCGCTGGTCAAATAGAAGCAATGCATAAAACCCCTTCGGCACAGCCGAAGGGGTTCTGTTTTGTGCAGGGCGCAAGCCGTTTTCAGGACTGGCCGGACTCCGGTTGAGAAGGGGATTGCCCGCCTTTCAGGCGCCGGCGCAGCTCCGCCGGATCGATTTGCGCCAGAATGATGGCGGCAAAAACCAGCACACAGCCAAGGGCTTCGCGCGCGCTGAGCCACTGATGCAGCAGTACGCCGCCGCCCAGCACGGCAAAGACCGATTCCAGGCTCAAAAGCAGGGAAGCGACGGCGGGGTCCGTATCCTTCTGCGCCACAACCTGCAGGGTATAGGCCACGCCGCAGGACAGAACGCCGGAATAGGCAATGGGCATCCAGGCGTCTTTGATCTGCGCGGCGGTGGGGGTTTCAAACACAAGCATCAGGACAAGCGAGGCAAAGCCGCTGACGAAAAACTGGATGCAGGACAGGGTGACGCCGTCGGCCTTGGGCGAAAAATGGTCGATGATGAGAATATGGAAAGAAAAGCAGACGGCGCACAAAAAGACGAGCGTATCGCCGCGCGAAATGCTGAACCCTTCGTTCAGGCATAAAAGCGCCATGCCGGCGGCGGCCAGAGCCACGCCGATCCACACAAGAACAGGGGGCTTTTTCTTCAGAAACAGCCCGAGCAGGGGAACGATGACAATGTAAAGGGCAGTGATGAAGCCGGCCTTGCCCGGCGAGGTCGTCTGAATGCCCAGCTGCTGAAGCGTAGAGGCGATAAAGAGGGCGGCGCCGCACAGAAAGCCGCCCAGCAGCACTGTTTTGAGCGGCACGGGGGCCTGCCCGCCGTTCTGCCGCCGGGCGCGTTTGGCGTTGCGCCACACCAGGGGCAGCAGAACGGCGCCGCCCAGAAAGAAGCGGGTGGCGTTAAAAGTAAAAGGCCCGACGTATTCCATGCCCACCGATTGGGCGACAAAGGAAACGCCCCAGATAAAGGCGGTCAAAATGAGCAGCAGGTTGCCGCGCAGCTTTTTCGAGAGTTTCAAACAGATTCAGCCTCCTTATGGTTTACGGACGAAGTTCAGTATATCACAGAAAGACAAAAAACGGTACCCCCGGCGGGAAGAAGAAAACGGCATGGCCAGCGGCCATGCCGGAAATTGCCGAAAACAAGGTTTTCGGCAAAAAGGTTCCGCACTGCGGCGCGATGTCACCGGTTTTGGCGGAAAACCGGTGGGTTAAGGTGATTTTTCCCGGTACAGGCCCGGGAAAAATCAAATCGCTGAAATGCAAAAACGGCATGGCCAGCGGCCATGCCGTTTTTGCTGCGCTGCGTGAAACTGCCGGTTATACGCGGATAAGGCCCCACAGGCCGAACATGCCAAGCAGTGCCGCCACAGCCAGAGCGGCCATGCAGAGGACGGCCATCATGAGCATTTTGTTGAAGATCTCGTTGCCCTCGGCAATGCTGTCGGGGCAGCCGGAAAGCAGAAGGCCGCCGGCCGTGGACAGCGGACTCATGGCGGTCGTCGCCGAACCGATGACGACGCCGGCCATAACGGCGACCGGGTTGACAGCGCCCGTCATGGCCAGAGCGCCGGCCAGGGGCAGCAACGTCGGGTAGACGACGCTCAGGCTGCTGGAGAACAGGCTCATACCGCCGGCCAGCAGAACAAAGAACAAAACGACGGCTGATGCGGGCAGCTGCTGCGCAAGCTCGCCCAGGTAGTCGTTGACACCCAGGACAGAACCAAGCCCTAAAAGCATCCCCATGCCAAACAGCATGGTGATGGTATTCCAGGGAATGCGCTTTTTCATGACGTCCTTTTCGTTGCCGATTTTCAAAATGGTATTGACCAGCGCGCCGATCAGGCAGACGGGCGCGACGCCGCAGAATTTGCTGACCGTGCCCAGGAAAGCGCCGCCGATTACATTCTTCAGAATGGGGACGATGACGATAAAGCAGAAGGCGATGAGAATGATAACCAGGCTTTTCTTCTGAACCGGGGTGGCGGGTTCGGGCTTTTTCATTTCAACGTCGGCCAGCTTATAGCTTTTGAAAGCAAAGTAGCAGACGGTGACGATGATGAGATATAGTGCTAGGGCGCTCAGCCACGTGCCCCATGCAATGGTGTTGGCCGACTCGGCCCAGTAGCCGTCGTTCATCGTCTCGATGATGGATTTGGCGGTGGAGCCGTGCAGCGACCAGGGCAGGAAGGAGCCGAGCATGGAGCCCAGCATGGTGGTGCAGCCGGTCTGGTGCGCCTTCATGCCGGCGGCCTTTCCGATGGGGAAGGTGACGGCGGCCGAAAAGACAACCATATCGCACCCGCCGACGGCCGCCAGCAGCATGGCCATGAGGAAAAACGCATAGGGAATCAGCTTGGAGTTTTTGCAGAAGCGGTGCATGATGGCATTGGCCATGTACTCGATGGTGCCGTTTTCGGCGAAATAGCCGAAAAAGAGCGTCACAGAGAAAATGGTGATGACGACGGATGCAGGGAAGGCAGAGACGATGTTGTTGAATTTCAGGCCGGTGAGCGCGGCCAGGATGATGGCAAAGGCCAGGCCGACAATGCCGACGTTGACCTTGCGGACAAATGCAATGACAATCGCTGCGACAAAGAACAAAACCAGCAGCAGAGAAATGATGGGAACGGATGTGATCATGTTCAGCACCTCGTATTAATATGGAAAAGTTAACTGCGCCGCCGGCCGTTACGGGCGGAAAATGCCGCGCGGCGTCTTGTTGATGCGCTCTGTGCCGTCTTTTGTGATGATGTAGTTGTCGGTGTTCATGACCCACATGCTGCCGTCCAGCGTTTCAAGGGCGGGGTGGATGGAGATGAACATGTTTTCCTCCAGCAGCATGGTTTCTTCCAGGCGGAACACGGGACGCTGCGTCAAGTCGACGCCCTGGCTGTGGCCAAAGAAGCGGCCTTCCGGCTTGTAGCCGTTTTCCTTCTGGAAGTCGAGAAGGACTTCCATCATGTGGCGGGCGGGAACGCCGGGCCGGGCCGTTTCCTGCAAAATGTCCTGAATCTTCAGGCAGTCGTTGTTGACGCGCACAAGCTCATCGGACGGCTCGCCCAGCGCCCACATGCGGGACAGCTCGCCGTAATAGTTGCCGGGGCCGCCGACCTCGACCAGCAGGTCGAGGAAATCGTTTTCCCGAATCTCCTTGGTCTGGAACGGATAGTGGGTGTGGTGGGCGACGGGGTTGCCGGCGCCTATCATGATGTTGGTCTCCTCGCAGTCCATCTTGAAGCACAGGTCGCGGATTTCGTTGGCCAGGTCCTTTTCACGCTTGCCGGGGCGTACCAGCGCTTTGAGCGCGCCGTAGACGTTGTCGTGCAGTTCGCACACCGCGCGCAGGTGCTCGAGCTCTTCGGGGCTCTTGATAGCCATGACGTGGTCGATGGCGTCGTCGCAGTCGATAATGCTGACATTTTCACAGTTTTCCACAACGCTTTGCACAAAGGCGTAAGGCAGCAGACCTTTGCGGTACAGGCCGATTTTGTGGAAGTTGTGCTTTTTCACATACTTAACGACCCCTTCAAACAGGTGCGGCAGGGTGACGTTCATGACGCAGGCATACGGGTAGCCGAAGTTTTCCTCCAGCTTGTAGGCCAGGTTTTTGGGCACCGTCGTGCCGCCCTGGAAGCCGTGGCCGAAAACGCTCAAATCACCTTCGGCAGGCAGAATGGCAAAGGCGGCGTTGGTGCCGCAGGTGGGGAAGTCGAGAAAATAGCGCAGTCCGCCGCTTTGGCGCAGATAGCTGGAGTACAGAAGGACGCAGTCAACATCAAGTTTTTTGAGCTCGGCCTGCACGGCGGCGCGGCGGCGGTCAAATTCGGCGTGCGAGGTGGGGGAAACGATGGGAGCATGGCGATCGTAAAGCATAGTGATTTCCTCTCTTTCGTTGCTTATATTTTAAAGCGAAGCGTCCAGACGGCTGCACCGCTCTTTGAACAGGGGTATGACATCGGGGTTGACGCAGTATTTGGGAGGCTCGCCGTTCAAAATGCTGAGAATGTTGCCGACGGCCGTATCGGAAAAACAGGTGGCGTCGGGGAAGGGGTTGCCCGGGCGAATGGCGTAAACGTCCTGTGTGTGGCCTATCATGTGCGGGGTCAGGAAGACGTTGTCGAACCTGCGCAGCGGGCTGTCGGCGGGCAGCGGCTCGGACTGGAAGGTGTCGAGCGCAGCGCCGGCGATCTGCCTGTTTTCCAGCGCGCGAACCAGCGCGGCTTCGTCGACCAGCGCCCCGCGGGCCGTGTTGACCAGGTAGGCGTCGGGCTTCATGAGCGACAGCGCCCGCTCGCTTATCATCCCGCGGGTTTCGTCGTTGACGACGACGAACAGCCCGACAATGTCGCTGGTGCGGTACAGGGTATCGAGATCGACCAGTTTGACGCCGAAGGGCATTTCTGCGGGCGGCTTGATGTCATAGGCGATGAGGTTGACGTCCCAGCCCTGAAGCCGCTGCGCGACATTGCGCGCGATGCGCCCAAAGCCGACAAAGCCGATGGTGCGGCCCCGCATCATTTTGGCCCAGTGCTGGGATTCGCCGGGCTTGGGCCTGTTTTCACGCAGGATGGCCGCCGTGCGGTTGGGGTCGTACAGCAGCATGAGCATGAGCAAAACGGTCGATTCCGCCACGCTGATGTAATTTTCCGGAATAGCGCCGTTGCCCACGATGATGCCCAGCTCGCTGGCCGTCTTGACGTCGATGGTTTCAGTGCCGATGGTGGGGGCGACGATGCCGCGCAGCCTGGGCGCCGCCATGATGACCTCTTTGGAGCAGATGGAGCGCGAGCTGAACACGGCGACGTCGGCGCGGCCAAAAAGCTCGTTCAGCCTTTCGGCAGGATAGACCAGCTTTTGGCCCTTGATGGTCTTGGGGCCGCGGATGACGTTGATTCCCTGCGCAGCCAACCGCTCGCTGATGGCGTCCATGGTCTCAGGCAAATCAAAGTCGTCTGTAATAAATACCGTTCTTTGCGTCATAAGAATACCTCGCTCGTTTTAAGAATTAATATTTCTCTATACGAATATATAATTTATATAAAGAATACACCGACGCATCCAAAAAGTAAATGCGCAAAATCGACAAAATTTTGTCACAGCTTTTGAACACTCCGGCGGCTACAAGGCTAAAAGTGCTGTTTATCTTGCAATAAAGGGGGAAAGCGGATATAATAAAGCCATGTCTAAACAGGAAAGTAGAGCGAAAAATGGCGCAGAATAATGAAAAATACATTCTCCAGTCGGTGGACAATGCCCTGAGAATTCTGAATCTGTTCGGCACAAAGCCCAGCCTGTCGCTCCAGCAGATTTCCGATTTGCTGGGGCTCAACCGCAGCACGGTGTTCCGCACGGTGGCCACGCTGGCGCACCACGGGTATCTGGTCAAGCGGGACAACGGGCAGTATATTTTGGGGCTGCGGCTTCTGGTACTGGGCAATTCGGCCTTTTTTCGCTCCAACCTGGTGCGGGTATTCCGGCCGCACATGTATAATCTGGCCGCGGTTTTGCAGGAAAGCGTACAGCTGGTCGTCTGGGCTGACGATTACCATGTCATTCTGATCGACAAGACCTTTCCGTATGCCACCATGCAGGCCGACACCTATCTGGGCCTTGCCAAATATCCGCATACCAGCAGCACGGGGCTGGCCCTGCTGGCCCAGAAAACCGACGCCGAGCTGGATGATTATATCGAGCATGTCACCTTTACGGAAATCACCGGGCACACCATCACAACGCCTGACGCGCTTCGCCAGGCGGTCGAGGAGATCCGGCGGGACAAATATGCGGTCAACGACCAGATGTCGGAAATCGGCCTGATGAGCATCGCCGTGCCCGTTCTGGATCAGGCCGGCCAGCCGGTGGCGGCCATCAGCGTTTCCGGCCCCAGGGAGCGGATACTGGAGAAAAAGATGAGCATTGTGTTCCGCCTGCGGGCGACGGCCAATGATGTAAAGGATTTGCTGTAGCCTGCGGGTAAAAACAAAGCACGGGGGAGCGGGCGCTTCTCCGTGCTTTTGATTTGCGGTGTGCAGCGCGGTTTATATAAAAACATCGCTTTTACGCCGCGCTTATGGTATACTGTAATTATGATGAAAAACCGGGCGGGAGGGGAAATGATGCGCTACCGCATTGCGCTGCTCGACGTGGACGACACCCTTTTGGACTTTGGCCGTGCGGAGAAGGCGGCGCTGGCCGAGGCGTTTGCGGCGTCGGGCGTCCCGTTTGACGACGGGGTCGCCGCGCGCTACCATGCAATCAACGACGCGCTGTGGAAGCGCCTGGAAAAGGGGGAAATCGACCGTCAGGGCCTGTGGGAAGAGCGGTTTACGCAGCTTTTCCGCGAGCTTTCGCGCCCGCTGCCGCCCGGCATCAACAGCTGTTATATGGATTCATTGGGCACGCAGGCCTTTCCCACAGACGGCGCGCGCCAGATGCTGGAACAGGCGTCGCACCTGGCGCGGCTGTTCATCGTCACCAACGGGGTGGGGCCGGTGCAGCGGCAGCGGCTGAAAAAGGCCGGGCTGGACGGCTTTTTTGAAGCGTCCTTTATCTCGCACGAGCTGGGCGTGCAAAAGCCGTCGGCTGCTTTTTTTGACAAGGTGTTCGCCGCCATCGGCCCTGTACGGCGTGAAGATGCGGTTTTGCTGGGCGACAGCCTGACCAGCGACATGAAGGGCGCGCGCGCCGCCGGCGTCGCCGCCTGCTGGTACTGTCCCGACCGGGAAAAGTCCGCGCCGCCCGGCGCGTATGATTTCCGCATCGAGCGGCTTGCGCAGTTCATTGACGTTTTGAAGGGGGATCTGTGATGCATCAGACGCTGGAAAAATGGATTGAGAAGAGCGAACGCATTGTATTTTTCGGCGGCGCGGGCGTCAGCACCGAGTCGGGCATTCCCGATTTCCGCAGTGTGGACGGGCTGTATAGCCAGAGCTATGACGTGCCGCCCGAAACCATCCTGAGCCACGGCTTCTTTGTGCGCGAGCCCGAGACCTTTTTCCGCTTTTACCGTGAAAAAATGCTGGCGCTCGACGCATTGCCCAACGCCGCGCACCGCAGGCTGGCGGCGCTGGAGCGCGAGGGGAAGCTGACCGCCGTCGTCACCCAGAATATCGACGGACTGCATCAGGCGGCGGGCAGCAAAAAGGTGCTGGAGCTGCACGGTTCGGTGCACCGCAATTACTGTCAAAAATGCGGCGCGTTTTACGACGCGCAGTTTATCAAAAACTCGGCCGGCGTGCCGCGCTGCCATTGCGGCGGAATCATTAAGCCCGATGTGGTGCTGTATGAGGAAGCGCTGGATCAGAATGTGTTGCAGGAGGCTGTCGAAGCCATTATGCAGGCCGACATGCTCATCGTCGGCGGGACTTCGCTCGTCGTCTGGCCGGCGGCCGCCCTGGTCGATTACTACCGCGGCGACCGGCTGGTGCTCATCAACCGCGAGCCGACGCGCGTCAGCGGCCGCGCCGATTTGGTGATCACCGACAAAATCGGCGATGTGCTGGGGGTGGATGCAGAATGAAGGCGCAGCTGCTGCCTTTGCCGCGAATCAGCCGCTGGAGCGGCGGCCAGACGGCGGAAATCGCCCTGTGGCCGCCCGAAGGCTCGTACCAGCGCCGCGATTTTCTGTGGCGTCTCAGCTCGGCCACGGTCGAGTGCGAAAGCTCGGTCTTCACCAGCCTGCCCGATTACAACCGAATCATCGCGCTGCTGGGCGGCGAGCTGGCGCTCGATGTGGAAAATGCCGGGCATATCGTTCTGCGGCCGGGCGAGCCCTACCGGTTTGACGGCGGCGTGCGGGTCGAAAGCCGCGGCTGCGCCGTCGATTTCAACCTGATGCTGCGCAAGGGTCGGTGCGAGGGCGAAGTGCGGCCGCTGCATGAAGGGGAGATCTCGCTGGAGCGCCGCCCCGGCTTTGCGCACAGCGCCCACCTGCTGTATGCGGCCGACCCCGTCATGGCGCGCTGGGATGACGGCGGCTGCATTGTGCCGGCGGGCGGCTGCCTGCGTCTGTCGGCGGGACAGGACAGCCGCGGCCGCTTTTATGCAGAGCCGCGCGGCCGCGCCATGCTGGCAGATATCTGGTATTAAAACGGGCTCTGGCCCGGTAATAAAGGAGGAAGCGTATGTACGACATCTTGATCAAAAACGGCCTGGTGGCTGACGGCACGGGGGAAAAGGCGTTTCGCGCCGACGTCGCCGTCAAAGACGGGAAGATTGCCAAAATAGCCCCTGCCATTGACGAAGAGGCCACCCGTGTGCTCGACGCTGAAGGGCTGGTTGTTTCGCCCGGCTTTGTTGACAACCACTCGCACGGCGACACCACTTTTTTAGCGGGGACGAGCGCCTATAACTATCTGGAGCAGGGCATTACCTGTGAAATTGCAGGGCAGTGCGGCAGCTCGCCGGCCCCGTCCTACCCGGGCGTGTTCGCCGACACCGAGATGCTGACGGGCGGCAGCTTTCCCAGCGAAGAGATGATGAAGGTCTGCGACAATGTCACGTCCTTCTGCCGCCATGTCGACCAGATGGAGCTGGGCACCAACATGGCCTTCCTGCTCGGCCACGGCAGTGTGCGTGCCCGCGTGATGGGCCACACCGACGCTGAGCCGACGGCCGAACAGCTCGAGCAGATGAAGGCCATTGTCGCCGAAGCGATGAAAAACGGCTTTGTCGGCATGTCGACCGGCCTGATTTACCCGCCTTCTATTTACGGCAAGACACCCGAGCTGATCGAGCTGGCCAAAGTGGTGGCGCAGTACGGCGGCGTTTACACCAGCCACATCCGCGGCGAAGGCGACACACTGATTGAAGCGGTGACCGAAGCCATTGAAATCGGCGAAAAGGCAGGGTGTCCGGTCCATATTTCGCACCACAAGGTGGCGGGAAAACAAAACCAGGGCAAATCGGTGCAGACGCTCAAAATGATCGACGAGGCCAATGCGCGCGGCGTGCGCGTCACCGGCGACCAGTACCCTTATCTGGCCGGCTGTACCGGGCTGATTTCGGCCATGCCGCCGCAATACATGACCGAAGGGCCCGACGCCTTCGTCAAAAAGCTGGCGCAGCGCGCTTTCCGCGACGAGGTGACGGCCGTGCTCAAGGCCGGGCTGCCGGGCGAAAACTTTTTGCGCGACTGCGGGTTCGAGGGCTGCCTGATCCTCGGCGCGCTCAACACGCCGGAATACATCGGAAAAACGCTGGCCGACGTCGCCGCCGAATGGGGAAAAGACCCGCACGAGACGACCTATGACCTGCTCGAGAAAAACGACGGCCGCGTCAATATGGCTTTCTTCCAGCAGAACGAAGAGGACATGCTGCGCATTCTGGCGCACCCGCGCATTACGGCGGGCAGCGACTGGTGGCACGAGGTGGAAAAGTTCGGCCCCGATAAGCTGGGCGGCGCGCACCCGCGCGGAATGAGCACGCTGCCGCGCCACCTGCGCCTGGTGCGCGAGCACAATATGATGCCTATGGAAAAGGCCGTGTACCGCGTGACCGGCATGGCGGCCGAAATCTGCGGCGTGCCGGGCATCGGCTTTTTGCGAGAAGGGTATGACGCCAACATCTGCGTATTTGACTGGAATACCATTGGCGACACCAACGATTATCTGCATCCGTTCGCGCCCAACACCGGCATCCGCTGGGTGCTGGTCAACGGCAAGCTGGCCGTCGAAGACGGCACCGCGACCGGCGTCAAAGCTGGCAAGCGATTGATCCACGGCAAAAAGTAACCGGACGCCGTTTCTGCAATAAAAAAGCCCTGCGGACAGGGCAGTGGGGACACTGCTTTGCCGCAGGGTTTTTCTCTGTTTTCAGGCAGGGGGCTGGTATTCGTCGATGTGTTCGCGCACATGCTGTACGACGATCTCTTTCATATGGGGGGCTTCGGCGCGGAACCATGCGCGGGCTTCGGCGTCGAGCGCAGGGGCCGAAGCGCGATAATATTGCAGACGGCGCACGACGTCGTCCATTCCAAGGTTGAAAAGGCCGTCGCAGATGAAGTCGATGACCGTTTTGTCGACGGCCAGCAACGCGCTGAAGTTTTGCTCGTCGTAACGGTCGACGACCTCGATAAACCAGCAGGGCCAGATGAGCCGCTCGAACTGCGGCGGGGCGGAAAGCCGGATAAGGTGCGGCGCATTTTTTGCCGCGGTGAAATACGATTCCATGTACGGCATCAGGCGGGAAAGAACGTCGTCATAAGTCAGCGAATCGGCTGCGGGAAAGGGCTGAACGGACGTCGGCGGCGGCACGGCGTCCGGAAGCCTGTGCGCCAGGCGGATGATATACAGGCACATGGCCGCCATGCCGAGAAAAAACGCGGCGCCGGCCAGCGCCAGCCAGCGGGCGGCGCCATGCAGGGCAATGAGAGCGTAAGCGAGCAGGGCGGAGCCGCACATGGAGGACAGGCAGCCCCAGAATAAAAGGCCGCAGCCGGCAGGAGTTTTACGCAAAGACAGCACCTCGCTTTCAGTGCGGCCGATGGCCGCCCGTTTCAGTATACCCTATTAGGGGCGTCTTTGCCACTGTTTTCATTTTTATTGCGGACGAAAAAGAACGCGGATGAGAACGGCCGTACCGCACACAACGCCCAGCGTCAGCCCGGCAGCCAGCAGCGGGAAACTGCGGTCGGCCGCGGGGAGTTCGCCGGCGGGCGGAATGAGCTCCGGCCCGGCGGGCAGAATGTCCGGGTCGGCGGGAATATCGGTGCTTTGCGGGTCGCTCAGGCACAGCCAGGTATTGCGAATGCCATAGCAGTAACCGACATAAGCCCAAAAACGCCCGTCGCCGTCGCGGTAGCACTGCGAAAAATAATCGGCGCCCTTTTCGTCAAACCAGTCGTTGTCGGCTTCGTAAATAATGACGCCCGAGCCGGGGTACTTCCACAAAACAACGCGATCGGCCTGATGCAGCGTGTCGTCATAGGCGCCGTCATAGGAAATAAACTCGCTCCGGTGCGCTTCGGCAAACGAGAGGTAGTCGGGCACGGCAACGCAGTCGCTGAGACGGACCCAGCCGCGCAGCGAATAGTTCTGGTCGTCGTTGACGCCGCCCCACACCGCACCGCTTTCATCGGTGTAGAGAAAGGAGCAGGAGAAGGTTTCGCCGTTGAAGACATTTTCCTGCACTGTGTTTTTCAGCGGGCTTTTATAAAAAGAGACATAGCCCGAAACGCCATTTGTAGTATACTGACGGTATAAATAGTTGCACTCAGCGCCATGCGTATTGTAAAAAGAGTCGCCGCGCGGTTCAATAATCAAATCGGCGTATACAGCCGGTGCGGCCAGCAGGCCGGCGAGCAGGACAAACAGGACAATGCGTTGAAGCTTTTTCATCAAAATCCCTCCTGAATCTAACAATATACGTTGATGAGCAGGCCAAAGGAAAAGGACAGGCCGTTGCACAACAGCGAAAAAAGCCAGGGAGCGCGGATGTGCCGGCCGTAACGGCTGTAATACCACCCTTCGGCGGCGCAGGCGACGCACTCGAAAACAGCCGTCGCGGCGGGCCGCGGGAAAAGCTGGTGAAGCAGCACGACAGCGGGGTTGGTCAGCAGGTTGACAAGCGCGCACAGCAGCAGGTCGCGCCCACGCAATCCCCATAAAAGGGCAAAGCTCAGCTCGACGGCCAGGGTCAGGGCAAGCGACAGCAGAAAAATAATCAGCATGGCGCGTCGGTTTTGCGCAGCCCCAGGAGCAGAAGCGGCAGCGAAACGGCTGCGCCCAGCGCGTACAGCATGGGGTTGGACGGGAATGCGCAGTCAAGGGCGGCGGGCAGGTAGCCGGCAAAGAGGGCAAAGGTCAAAAAGCCGAAGGCAAAACCTTTGGCGCCCGGCAGCAGCTGTGCCGAAGCGTGCAAGGTCAGCGGCATGGTGGTGTTGAAAAGAAAGACGGCAGCCAGCCCGCACACAGGAAGGTCGGAAAAGACAAAAAGCAGGGCGGCGGCCGCCAGTGTCACGACGGCGGTGCGCTTGGCACCCAGCTTGTCGGCCAGCAGCCCGCCGCAGGCTTTGCCCAGCACAGTCGCAATCACAATCAGCAGGGCAAACTCACTTTTCCAGGGAAATCGCAGCAAAAGCCCGACGGCTGAGCGCAGTGCGACGACAAAGAAGAGCGCGCACAAAGCAGCGGGCGTACCCGCATGTCTTGCGCTGGCCAGACTGACCGGGGCGTTGGGCGCGCCGCCGCGGCACAGCAGGGAAACGGCGAGCGCAGAGGCAGCCAGCACAGCGCAGGGAAGGATGAAGGAAAGGCCGACGCGGGCGGCGGCGCCGCCGAGGAAAAGGCCGAAGGCCCCGGGGGAGACGAACAGGCCGAGCGCCGCGCTTTTTGTAAAGCTGTTCAGCGTGTCAAGGCCGCCGCCGATGTGAAAGGCGGCATTGCCCACGCCGGCGCACAGCACAGCGGGCAGCGGGGACAGGGCAAAGGCGGCCAGAACCAGCAGGCAGCCGCCGGCCGCCCAGACATGACAGCGCCCCAGCCGGTCGGCCAGCAGGCCCAGGGGCATTTGCAGGGCAAAGGCACAGAAGTTGTAAAGCAACAGGAACAGAGCGGCGTCGCCGCGGGGGCAGGCAACGCCCAAAAGCAGAAAAGCGCAGGAAAAATCGACGGCGCAGTGCGCCAAAGAATAAACGCCGAGCCGCAGGCGCTTCATAAAACCGCCCCTTTCCCTTGTTTTCAATTTAGACGGGAAAGAGGGCGGTTTGTTCCGCAAAGCGGGCTATTCTTTTTTCTTCTGGATTGCCCGGAAGGCCAGCGCGCAGGCGGCGGCGTACAGGGCCCAGAACAAAAGGCCGCTGACAACATCGATCGGGTAAGGCGCGGCGGGGCGGCGCAGCATAAAAGAGACGAGCAGCGAAACCGGCAGGAAGAGCGCGAGCGCGGCGTCAAGCCGTATGAGGGCAGCCGGCGCCTGAACAGGGGACATCATACGGGCGGCAAAATACCCGATGGCGCCGACCACCTGGACGATCATGCTGCCCCAGATGGCGCTGTCCGACTGCTCGGCGTACCATCCGCCAAAGGCGGCGAAAAGCCCGATGGCGAGAAAAGCCGCCGACGCAAGGTAAAGCGCCTGGCCAGCCGTCCGGCTCAGCCCCTGTCCGGCGGTGTGCCCCGCAGGCTCGATGCCTTTGAGCAGATAGTCAGTTGTGACGCCGAAGCATTCGCTCAGCAAAATGATTTTATCGAGATCCGGCGCGCTCTGCTCACTTTCCCATTTGGATACGGCCTGGCGGGAGACGCCGATGCGGTCGGCAAGCTCTTCCTGTGAAAGCCCGGCGGCTTTTCGCAGGCTTTGAATTCGATCTGACAGATTCATAGGGAATCTCCTTTCTGGTGATGGCCTGATCATACCGCACGGCGCGGTTGCGGCGCCACCGCCTGCGCATGGTTTTTTGTCAACCGGCAGTTGCGGCAGGGGTTTTTGCGCAGGCAGACGTGAAAACCGGCGCGCCTGGTGACGGGCGCGCCGGTGGAAGCAAGTATGCTATCTGTTGCCGCCCGGGCCTTTTGGGCGGCGAAGAAAGAAAATCAGACGGGAACCGCTTGGTCAGCGGGGGATTCGGCCTGGTGCGGGTCGGCGGCAGGAGCCTGCGCAGACGGCTCGGCCGATTTTTCCGTGCCCAGATATTCGGGTAGCTTCATGCCGGCCATGTCGAATAGCTCGCCCAGGGGCGGGATGCTTTTCATCATGCCGGAGACAAAGCCGGCCGTCGCTGTTTTGCCGTCCTGACCGCCCGCGCCGTTGTCCCAGACGGTGACCTTGTCGATCTTGATGCTCTTGACGGCGTCGACCTGAATGCGCAGAAGCTCTTCCATCTTGTCGGCCAGCATGAGGCGCAGCGCATCGTTGGCGTTGCCGCCGGCGGCGGTGACAATGTCCTTCAGGCCTTCGGCCTGCTTGGTCAGCATGGCCTGCATACCGGTGGCTTCGGCCTGCATTTTGGAGAGAATGGCGTCGGCTTCGCCGCGGGCGCGGCGGCGGATCTGCTCGGCCTCGGCTTCGGCTTCCAGTTCTTTCTTGCGTTTTTCAATTTCGGTTTTGACGATGACGTCGGCTTCCTGCGTTGCCTTTTCACGGGCGTAACGGGCGGCTTCGGCCTTTTGCTCGGCGGCGTAGGCCTCTTCCAAAGCGCGGGCGGCCTGGATTTTTTCGGCAGAGGTCGCTATCTTGAGGGCTTCGGCCTCTTTTTCACGGCGGGCGGCGTTGGACATGGAGATTTCGACCTGCGCGGTGTTTTCGCCCTGAATGGCGAGGGAGTTGGCCTGCGCCACCTGCACGCGCTGATCGCGGTGGGCCTGCGCTTCACCGATCGAGCCGTCGCGCTCTTTTTCGGCGACGCTCTTTTTGGCGTCGTTGATGGCTTTGGCGGCCGCTTCCTTGCCGAGCGCGGCGATGTAGCCGGACTCGTCGGAGATATCGGTGACGTTGACGTTGATAAGCCGCAGGCCGATTTTTTTCAGCTCACCCTCGACGTTGCGCGACACCGCTTCGAGGAACTTGTCGCGGTCGGTGTTGATTTCCTCAATGTCCATGGTGGCGATGACGAGACGCAGCTGGCCGAAGATAATGTCTTTGGCAAGCTCCTGGATTTCCTGCAACTTGAGGCCGAGCAGGCGCTCGGCGGCGTTCTGCATGACGCCCGGCTCGGTCGAAATGCCGACGGTGAAGCGCGAGGGAACGTTGATGCGGATATTCTGGCGGGACAGGGCATTTTCCAGATCGACCGAGATGGAAAGCGGGGTCAGATCGAGAAACTCGAAGGACTGAAAGACCGGCCAGACAAAGGCTGCGCCGCCGTGGATGCAGCGGGCGCTGCGGGTCGAGCCGTCTTTGTTGCTGCCCACCTTACCGTAGATGACCATGACCTTGTCCGAAGGACACTTTTTGTACCGCGAAAGAATGACGATCAGGAGCGAGAACAAAAGGACGACGATGACACATACCAGAATTAAGCTTTCCATGTTCATACCTCTCTTTATATTGACTTTGCTATGGGGTAACAGGGTTTATTTTTTGCACACGACCAGTGTGCTGCGGCCGGAAATCGCCGTGACGACGACCTCGCAGCCGGTGGGGAGCGGCTCTTTTTCGTCGGTGACGGCCTCGAGCTCGCGCACCTGCTCCTGCACGACGACCTCGACCTTTCCGCGGCCGCGGCGGGCGGGGGGAATGGTCAGATAAACGCTGCCGCTCTGCCCGACGGCGTTTTCAAGCTGCATGGTGCCGTCGGACTGGAGCTGCATGGCCAGCTTGAAGATGACGGCCATGACCAGCATGGAGCACAGGCCCATCGCACCGGCCAAAAGCGCCGAGACGGGGGTCGGGATGCCGGCGCGGAGCAGGGCCAGCCCACCCCAGCCGAACACGGTGAAAAAGGCGATGAACCCCCGGATGGTGAAGAGCCGCAGGCCGCCGTCGGCCGCGGAAGAAAGGTCGTCGGCCGAAAAATCTTCGCCGGGAATGTCGATTTCGCCGTCACCGTCCAGGTCAACGCCGCCGCCCGGCTCGAACTCGAGCCCGTCAGAGTCGGCGTCCCCGTCCCCGCCGCCGGCCAGACCGAAAATCAAAAGAATGGTTTGGATGGCGAGAATCAGTGTGGACGGAATGGCGATGTAAGCAAAGAAGCGTTGGATGGCCGACAGAGATTCAAACCACTGAATCATAATACAATCCCCCTTTGTGATGTGTTGCGGAAAGCACCAGAGCAAAATTAAGCGTCGAGATGCGCGAGCAGAAGATCGGCACGGTTCCGCAGACAGGACGCCAGCCAGGCCGTCAAAATAATTTCCAGAGCGGCGGCGACCCGCGCCCGGGCGCCGCCATAAGGCTCACGATATTCGGAAAGAACCTCACCGCACCATTCGTGAAGCTGCCCGGGCGAGGGGAGTTCATCCCCCATTCGGGCCGTCAGGGCGACAATGTGCAGGTAAAGCGCCGAATCGTCGATGATGTCGTCCCCCTCGTCGTCAAGACGGCCGTTGACGTAGGAGAGAAGGCGGCAAATCCGATCGATCTGCATACTGTCGCGCAGCATGTTGATGATAAAAAGGCGGCATACCTGCCGGCGGCTGTACTTTTTTTTGACAGGCGGCGGAAGGAAACCTCTTTTCACCCAGTTTTGAATGGTGTGGGGCTCAAGCCCGGTCAGCAGGGAGACCTGCGACAGAACCAGCCCGCCGGTTAAAAACAGCGAACTCAGCATGGTGTCGGCGGCGTCTTTGCGCTCCAGGTCGACCTCGAGCGCTGTGCCCGGCAGTATACTTACCATGGGTACCACCTCTTTTGTCAGATTCCGCGCCCCGCAACCCGCTTGCGGCGGGCCGCTTCGGCCGAAGCATTACGGTGATTAGATTATAACAAATGGTCATATGATTGTCAATAGAGTTTTGATAACTTTTTGACGAAATGGGCGGAATCATTATTTGGACGCGCAGAGAGCCGAAAATGTTGCGCAGGAATGTGAAAAATAAAAAAGAAAAGGTTCTGGCGCGCCGTTGGCCTTCGTATGTATGGTGTGTCAGTGCGGGCGGCCTGGGGGCAGGCAGCAAAAAAGCCCCGGCAGGGGCCTTTCGCATAACAGTTTACAGGATGGATAAAAGAAAACAGGCGAGCGCAGTGACGCCGCTGCCCAGCAAAAAGGACAGTACAGGCGCCAGCAGCCGATGGGTGCGGCCCCGGGCGGGTGGAGTGGCGACGTTATAGCGCGCGGCCAGCCGGCAGGCAAGGTCGAGCATTTCGTCAGCCGACTGGATGCCGTGGCCCTCTTCACCGGAGACGATAAAAATGGCCTGCTCAAATTTTTTGGGATCGGGCGAGGGAACGATGACAGCTTGCTTGGAAACACCTTTGACCACGGCGCATCCTCCTTATGGGATTTTCTTTCAGTTTTCCCGTGCGCAAAGCCGTTATTCGGCAGCGGCAAGAGAAATGACCAGCACGGTGCAGTCGTCGCCGGTTTTGGCGCTGTCGGGCGCGCTGAGAATGCGCCCGGCCAGCTCCTGCGGGCTGAAACTGCCGTCGCGGCACAAAAGAGCGATGGCGCCGGTGTCCGCGCCGTCGCACACGCCGTCGCTGACCATGACAACGCGGTCGCCTGCACACAGCCTGAAAAGCGCGGGCTCGGGCGAGGGAAGCGTCGGGTCGGCGCCGGCCGGCATGGCGGTGGAAAAGATGCGGCGCACCGCGCCGTCATGCAGCACAAAGGTCGGGGCGGCTCCATACTTCAGCAGGCAGCTTTCGCCGCTGAACAGATTGATCTCCAGCAAATCGAGGGTGACAAAGCCGCAGTCTTCGAACCGGGCGGCCAGGACGGGGAGAACGGCGCGCGCGCTTTCCTGCACAGTGCAGCCGGATCGGACAAACTGTGAGACAAGCGTCAGAGCAGTCCGCGACAGCTTTTCCGCTTCGGCGCCGGTGCCCATACCGTCGGACAAAAGAACAACGGCGCGCCCGTCGTCGGTGCGGAAATGCGCGCTGGAATCGCCGCACACGGCTTCCCCCTGCTTTTGCCGAACCGCGCGGCAGACCGACGCGCGCAGGCGTTCGCTTTCACTGATGCGGACGGTGCGCCCCGTCTTGGACGGAGTTTCCACCGGCGGGCAAAAGGTGCGGCCGAGCGCCAGCGAGAGGCTTTGCAGAAAGGCGTCGCTGTCGGGCAAAGGCGGCGCGTCGCCGCGCACGCCGATTTCAATGTGCAGCCGCCCCGATTCGGAATAGACGCTGACCAGCGCGCTGGGGGAGTAGGCGTGGACGATATTTTTGACGCGGTTTTCCAGCCCCGGGTAGTATTCGGGCGCTCGATCGACGGCGTCGGCCACGCCGGTCAGAACGCCGCACAGGCTGCTGTAGCCTTCGCGCATCAGACGCTGGCTTTGTTCGCTCCGCCGCTGGATGGCGCAGCGCCGCAGATGGGAGCGGTACTGGCTGTTGATGGCGTCACACAACTTTGACATGTTGACGCAGCGGTTGGAAAAATGCGGGGGAAAGTCCTCGGGCGACAGTGAGCCCTGTTCGCGCAGACGGGATGCTGTGTTGTTGAGAGCGTCGTAGCTTTCGACCGCTTCGCGGCTCCAGCAGAGCGAAGCGAGCGAGCATTTGCGGCAGACTTCGTCGGCCGCCCGATCATAGATACGGGAAATGTCTTCGCGGTCGGCCTGGGTACGCGCGGCGGAGAGCGGGGAAATGGCGCAGCCCAGGTCGGAGACGGCGCGGGCGATAGCCTGAAGGCGCGGCCCGGCGCGCGTCGGGCGAGGCATCGGGCGGATCGACTGCACGCCGGAAGCGCTGGTCATACCGATGTACACACTGCGGCAAAGCGCCAGGAGCGGCTGGGGTGTTTTGGATTGTCCGCATAGGCTGAGCAGCAGGCAGACACCTCCGGCCAGCGCCCCTTCAAGCAGCAGAAGGAGGATGGCGCGCGCGCCCTGACCCCAGGCCAGGGCGCTTTTGATAAAAGCGATGGAAACCCCGACGCACAGGGGCGGAAAAAAAAGAGCAGTCGGCTGCCGCAGCCCGGAAAAAACGCTGCGGCAAGTGCAGCACAAAACAGCGGCCGCGGCATAAGGCACACCGGACATGCCGAAAAAGCACAGCGCGCCGGCAAAAGCGCCGGCAAAGGCGGCGAGCGCTTCACGCAGGCTTCGCCGCGAAGCGGCATAGGCCAGCCCATACGGCGCGCCGCCCGGGGGAAGCCGCAGGCCCGCCAGCAGGAAGGAAAGCGCGAAAACGCCCGCCTGGCGCAGCAAGGGTGCGTAGCGGGGGTCTTCGGTCAATAGCAGCGTACGCTGCGCGGCCTCTTTAAGCCGCAGATCCAGTTGCTTGTCCATACTTTATCCGCTCCTTATATGGTATTTACTTCCATTTTAAGCGCAGAGGCAGCGGACAAAGATCGGGAAATGACGGGGGAAATAGCCGATTCTTAAAAACAGAGAAAATGTTGTCTTTTTCGATATGTAAAGGCGGACAGGCCCATCGGATTCAAAAGGGGCGGAGGCTGAATCAAGCCGCCAATACCGCAGAAAAAAATAAAAAGCAGCCCGGCGCTGCCGGGCTGCCTGTTATCAAGGGCCGATGCTATTTGCTGCCGCAGCGGAAAGAGCCGCAGCAGGTTTGCTGGCAGTCGCAGGCCCCGTCGCCTTCGACACAGATGCAGTCGGCGGTGCAGACGGTGTTTTCGTTGTACGCACATTCGCACGCGTCGCAGCGGACCTGCGTCTGTTCACAGGGCGTGTTGGCCGCCATGCTGGCGGTTACGCAATCGCTGCGGTGGTTGAACGAGTGGCAGCAGGTCTGGTTTTTGTCGTGCGCATGGCTGCCGTCGACCTTGATATCGGGGCGGCAGCACAGGTTATTTTCGTTGTTGATGCAGTTGGAAACGCTACAGGTCAGCCGGGTCATTGCAAAAATCCTCCTCGCATTGATTCGACAGTTAGTATGTGCTGCGGGGACATCTTTATACCTTGAGGAAAATGCGGCGCGCCGCTTTTTTGAAAAGGAAAATTCAGAAAATATACTGATAAAATAATATCAAAAGTTCTTGACAAATACAGGGAGAATTGTTAAAATATAATCGTTAAATGAATCACAAAACACTCGCAACGATTATACATAAAGAAAGGATGCATGATGATGGCACGCTTCACACTTCCCAGAGACCTGTATTTCGGAGACAACGCGATGGAAGAGCTCAAGGTTTTGAAAGGTCATAAAAAGGCCTTTGTCGTCACCGGCGGCAGTTCCATGAAAAAGAACGGCTTTTTGCAAAAGCTCGAGGGCGTGCTGAAGGACGCCGGGCTGGAAGTCTGCCTTTTTGAGGGCGTTGAACCCGATCCGTCGGTCGAGACCGTTTACCGCGGGGCCGAAGCCATGCGCAAGTTTGAGCCGGACGTCATTGTCGCCATCGGCGGCGGCTCGCCCATCGACGCGGCCAAGGCCATGTGGGTCTTCTATGAGTATCCGGAAAAACGCTTTGACGACATCAAGGATCCGTTCTCGTTGCCCAAGCTGCGCCAGAAAGCCATTTTTGTCGCCGTTCCTTCGACTTCGGGCACTGCGACCGAAGTGACGGCCTTCTCCGTCATCACCGATTATTCGACCAAGGTCAAATACCCGCTGGCCGACTTTGAAATCACCCCGGACATCGCCGTGCTCGACGGAACCATTGCCCAGACCATGCCCAAAAAGCTGACGGCGCACACCGGCATGGACGCCATGACCCACGCCATCGAGGCGT